>NZ_DJBA01000024.1:0-112827 GCF_002435615.1 Clostridium sp. UBA5988
ATAAATCGATCAGAAAAATAATGAAGAATTATCAAAATATATTGACAAAAATTCTAAAAAGGCATATTATATAGAAAATATATATTTATAATTCTTTGAAAGGAAGAGTAAATATTACTAAGTATGTAAAGCGAGTAGAGGATGGTGGAAGCTCTATGAGAAAAGTAGTATTGAAAGACATCCTGGAGATATTTACCTGAAATGAAAAGTAGGGTAGATCGGATTCCCCCGTTAAAGGGATTGAGATGATAAAGTAAATAATACTTAATCAAATTAGGATGGTACCGTGAATATTGCTTTCGCTCCTATTGGAGTGAAAGTTTTTTTATTTTAATGAAATAGAGCTCATTTCATTAATGTAAGTTTTCTTAGAATACCGGTATAAGGCATCTTCAAATGTCTTAAGAAAATTAATCTATCCTAATATATAATAATTTCTAGAGTGTATAACTCTAAGAATTTATTAGTATTTAATTACTATATCAGCAAGGGTGGTACCGCATATTTTGCCCCTTGAGCCGTTGGCTTAAGGGGCTTTTAAAATGTTTAAATTTAGGAGGTATAACAATGAAAAGAGTATTAGTAAATAATTTAATTGATCATATGAATAAGAAAGTAAAAATATCAGGATGGATTTATCGCATAAGAAAGTTAAAGTCCATTACCTTTATAGTATTAAGAGATAGAACAGGTCTAGTACAATGTGTAGCTGAAAATTCTATTGCTGAAAAAATGGATTTAAAAACAGAATCTGTAGTTTCTATTGAGGGTGTAGTTAAAGATGGAAAAAATAAATTAAATAACTTTGAGATTGAAATTGAAAGTATTGAAGTTATTAATTCTACCATAGGAGAACTTCCTATAGAAGTTAATAATAAAGACCTAAACATTAATTTAGACACTATGTTAAATAATAGAGTATTAAGTTTGAGACATGAAAAGGTAAGTTCAGTATTTGGTATTCAAAATATACTAGTTCAGGGATTTAGAGAATTTCTAACTAAGGAAGGATTTACAGAAATATTCACACCAAAATTAGTATCTGAAGGAGCAGAAGGAGGAACAGAGGTATTTAAGGTTAAATATTTTGAAAGAGAAGCTTATCTAGCTCAAAGCCCTCAGTTTTATAAACAGATGATGGTAGGTGCAGGTTTCGAAAGAGTTTTTGAGATAGCTCATGTATATAGAGCAGAACAGCATAATACCAATAGGCATTTAAATGAATATATAAGTATGGACTTTGAAATGGGATTTATTGAAGATGAAAGAGAAGTTATGGACATGGAAGAAAGACTATTAAAGTATATTTTAAATAAGGTTAAAGAAGAGGGAAATAAATACTTAGACATACTAGAAGTTAAAATTCCAGAAATCCAAGAAGAAATACCTAGAATGAAGTTGAAGGATGCCTTGGACATACTAGAAAAAGAGTACGGTAAAGAGAATTTAGATGGAGACCTTGACCCAGAGGGTGAAAAACTTATTTATAGATATGCCAAGGAAAGGTTAAACTCAGATTTCATATTTTTAACCCATTACCCAAGGAGAAAGAGACCAATGTACACCATGCCTTGTGGAGAACTAGAGACTTACAGCTTTGACTTATTATTTAGAGGAGTTGAAATAACTACTGGAGGACAAAGAATTCATAATTATAATGAGTTAATAAAAAATATAGAATATAAAGGTCTTAACCCAGAGAATTACAGCAGCTATACCTGTGTATTTAAACAAGGTATGCCAACCCATGGAGGTCTTGCCATAGGATTAGAAAGGTTAACGGCTCAGCTATTAGGATTAGAAAATGTAAGAGAAGCATCACTAATTCCTAGGGACAGAACTAGACTTACACCATAAGTGACCTTAGGAGCAAAGAGAAAAAAATTAAAATTTAAGTATAAGTTCTAAGTCCAGGATATTATTATACATCCTGGACTTTCATTAAAACATATACAAATTATTATATTACTTCGCAGCTTGAAGTGCAGCTTCATAGTTAGGTTCATCAGTGACTTCACTGCAATATTCTACATAGGTAATTGTGTTATCTTCATCTAATACGAAGACAGCTCTAGTAAGTAATCCTAGTTCATTGATGTATACTCCATATCTATCACCAAATTCTCTAGTTTTATAATCGGAAAGAGTAATTACATTTTTAATTCCAGCAGCTCCGCACCATCTACCTTGAGCAAAAGGTAAATCCATTGATATGGTGTATATAGTAACATTATTAAGTTTAGAAGCTTCTTCATTGAATTTTCTAACTTCCATATCACATACACCTGTATCTATAGATGGAACAACTACAAAGATTCTTTTTCCTTTAGTATCTTGTAAAGTAACAGGTTGTAGTTCATTATTAATTAAAGTAAAGTCAGGAGCCTTATCTCCTACTCTTAGTTGAATTCCTTTTAAAGTAATTGGATTGCCTTGAAATGTAATTTCCAAGCATATCATCTCCTTTTAAATTTATATTCCATAGATATAATATGCTCAAATATACTATTTATTATAAGGTTTTATAACAATATTTAAATAGTAAACAATATTATAAAACTGCCTTTACAGCTATAATAATTAAAATAATTCCGCCTAATATTTCAGCTTTTTTACCAAGTAAATCTCCACATTTCTTTCCTATGAAGATGGCAATAAAACTACAAATAAATGTGGTTATACCGATGATACAAATAGCGGGGAAAATAGAAATATTCATGGCGCTAAAGCCAATACCTACTGCAAAAGCATCTATACTAGTAGCTATTCCTTGAAAAAATAAAAGCTTGTAGGTAAGGGGTACAACTTTATTTTCATCTTCTTCTTTATCTGGAAATATGCCTTCTTTTAACATATTTGCCCCTATAAATCCTAATATGATTAAAACCAAAATACCAGAATATTTACTTAAAATTTCTGAGAACATTCCTCCTGCATAATAACCTAGAAAAGGCATTGCCCCTTGAAAGAAGCCGAAGAATAAAGGCATAGCTATAATTTTTGTTTTAGTAGCATCCTTGTACACCATACCGTTAGTCATAGATACTGCGGCAGCATCCATACTAAGACATAATCCTATCATTATAATTTCAATTGTACTCATTAAAAAACTCCTTAATCTTATTTTATTAAACTTTAAGTTATCCTCCTCATACATAATAAAAGACCCATGTATAGCAAAGGTTAAAGTATCTCTTTTATTAGAGACATCTTAATTAAGCTATACATGAGTCTTGTTCTTTAAGGCAAGCCAGATTAAAAAATTAATCATTATGTTGACTTGTCACGTATAAAAGTATTATACGCAAACTACTCCCCCACGATACATTATTTTACTATTATATTATAAAACCATGAATAAGTAAATATAATTTACACTTTGATATAAGTTTGATATAAGTAGAAATATTGGATATAATATACATGTAATATAACATGTAGTAACAGTGAAGATCAAGAATTTAATTTAAACGTAAAATTAAACTGAAAAAAATATTATAAAATAGTTTATCTATATATGGAGAATTTAACTATGAAACTATATAAATATTCATATATAAAACTAGTTACCTATAAAACTATATAACTAGTTAACTATTTGTTCTGTTCATGCGGGTTTTGAGGATTTGTTGTTTTAATATTAGATTTAAACTTATGTTAAATATATAAGAAATTGATATAGATACAGTGATGATTTTAAAGTGTAAAAAAGTAAGGAGTAATAATGTGGTTGAAGATAAATTTTTAAGCAAAATAAGTAAATATAATGATGATATTGCTAAATATAAAAAAGAATTTGATAGAATCGGATATTTAAGATTAATAGTAATGATACTAGCCTTGTATTTCACCTATATAGGAATAAAGGGAGAAATGACAAATAGGGTTCTATTTCTTTCTATAGTTTTTTATGGAAGTTTTATATTTTTAGTAATATATCATAGAAAAGTAAAAAGTAAATTAAAATTGGCTGAGGATATGATTGAAATTAATAATAGATACCTTCAAAGAATTTCTGGTCAGTGGATAAACTTTCAAGATTTAGGAGAAGAGTTTGTAAATAAGGAGCACAGATATGCATCTGATTTAGATATTGTAGGTAGTGAATCTTTATTTCAATTATTAAATATAACTAATACTTGGCATGGAAGAAAATCTTTAGCTAATTCTTTATTAGAACCTAGCTTTGATTATAATGAAATACTATTAAGACAAGAAGCTATAAAAGAGTTATTTGATGACTTGGATTTTTGTGAGGAAATGGAGTATATAGGTAGAAATAGTAGGAATAGATTAAAAAGCCCTGAAAAATTATTAAAATATGTAGAAGATACAGGTGTCCTTATAAAATCAAAATTAATTAAAAAAATTATATATTTAATGCCCTTAGTTACAATACCTATTTCTTTAATAATACTTATATTTAAAATGAATAATTTTAATTGGTTAATGTATTTGCTTTTAATTGTGCAAACAATTATATGGACAATATCTACTTTAAAATTAAATTTAGTTCTAGAAGTAGTTAATTATTTTAGAGGAAACCTAGAAGAGTATTTAAATATTTTAAAACTAATAGAGAATAAAGATTTTAAATCTAAAAAGTTAAAGAATATAAAAGAAAATTTATTTAAAGATAAAGATTCATCAATTAAAGCTATAAAAAGACTTTCTAATATATCAGAAAGAGTGAATATGAGAAATAATGGATTGTTATATTTAACTTTAAACATACTATTTCTTTGGGATTATCAATGTGTATTTTCTCTTGAGGATTGGAAGGCTGAAAATGGTGATAAAATAGAAAGTTGGCTTTCTAATATTGGAGTTATAGAAGAACTTATGAGTCTTGCTGTGTTAATTCATATAGATGAAAATGTGACATTACCAACAATAAATCCTAGGGGTGCTAAAATAGAGGCACAAGAACTTGGTCATCCTTTGATAAATAGAGATGTACGGGTTAATAATGATTTAAGTATGAAGGAAAATATATTTATAATTACAGGATCAAATATGTCTGGTAAAACTACATTTTTAAGAACTATAGGTATAAATTTAGTTTTAGCCTATGTAGGTGCACCAGTATTTAGTAAGAAAATGGAGTGTAGTTTATTAGATATATATACATCTATGAGGATAACAGATGATTTAAAAAATGGAATTTCAACTTTTTATGGAGAATTAATTAGAATAAAGGAAATTATTGAAGGTGGAAAGAATAATAAAAATATGATTTTTCTTATTGATGAAATTTTTAGAGGAACTAATTCTAAGGATAGGATTACTGGAGCTGAAGCTGTAATTAAAAATTTAAGTAAAGCTGGAGTTATAGGGGCTTTAACTACTCATGATTTAGAATTATGTAGTCTTTCAGAACATAGTGGGATAAAAAATTATCATTTTTCTGAGTATTATAAAGAAAATAAAATATATTTTGATTACAAACTAAAAGTAGGTAGATCTAATACCACAAATGCTAAATATTTAATGAGAATTGTAGGAATTGAAATTTAATTTACGTGGGTTTTTTATATTTAAAGAAAATGGTGTAATTTTAAGTATGTATTAAGTACTTTTAAGTTAATGTTCTCATGGAAAGTAATATATGTGTTATTATTTTCATAAGATATATAAGGCATCTTCAAAAAAATAAATAAGTTAAAATATACTTTCCATCTTTGACTTATTATTTATTTTCAGATGCCTAAAATAATTAGGGGGAAAGTGTAAATGGGAAAACTATTAGAAATTTTTACTGACAACTTGGGGTGGATAATCCTTGCATTAGTGATTATTTGGCTTATTTGTATTACTTGGAAGAAGGCAGCCCAGGATAAAGCTATTGTAGTTACAGGACTTAAGAGAAGGGTTATAAGTGGTAAGGGAGGATTTGTTGTTCCATTCTTCGAACAAACCAATAGATTATCACTTGAAAACATGAAGGTTGAAGTAAAGACTCATGAATCCTTAGATAGTAATGGAGTACCTATAGATACTGATGGAGTAGCTATAATAAAGGTTAAGTCAGATTCTGCAAGTGTATTATTAGCTATGGAGCAATTTAATACTGGAAAAGAAAGAGAAACTATTGAAGTAATGAAGGGAACTGTACAGGATGTACTGGAAGGTAAACTAAGAGAAATAGTTTCAAAAATGAGTATTGAAGAGATATACAAAGACAGAGAAATGTTTGCAAATGAAGTTGAAAATGTTGCAAAGTCAGACCTTGAAAGAATGGGTCTTGAAATAAAGACCTTTACAATTAGAGACATAGACGACACTAAGGGATATCTTCAAGCGCTTGGTGCTAGACAAATAGCAGAGGTTAAGAAAAATGCAGCAATAGCTGAGGCAGAAGCAAAGAGAGAAGAGATGCAAAAAACTGCAGAAGCAAAGAGACTTGGAATGGAAGCACAAATATTTGCAGAAGCTGAGATTGCTAGAGCCAATAAAGAGAAGGAATTAAAAGTTCAATCCTTTAAAGAAGAAGAGAAAAAGGCACAAGCTAAGGCAGACTTTGCTTATGAAGTTGAAAAGAATATAGTTCATAAGAAAGTTGTAGAAACCTTAAAGGATGCAGAATTATTTGAAGAACAAAGACAAACTGATATAGCAGAGCAACAAGTACGTAAAAAAGAGAAAGAACTTGAATCTACAGTTAAAAAAGTAGCGGAAGCTGATAAATATAGAGCTGAGCAAGCAGCAGAAGCTGATAGATTTATGATGATTAAGAGAGCTGAAGCAGAGGCTGAAACAATAAAAATTAAAGGTATGGCAGAAGCAGATGCTATAAGATTAGTAGGAGAAGCTAACGCAGATGCAATGAAGGCTGAGGCAGAGGCTATGAAGAAGAAGGCTGAAGCTTATAAGGAATATGGAGAAGCGGCTATTATTCAAATGTTAACAGAAAAGCTTCCAGAGGTAGCAAAGAATATAGCAGAGCCGTTATCTAAAACAGAAAAGATGGTTATCATTGACAATGGAGGTCAAGGTGGAGCAGCTAAGGTATCAAAGAACATAGCTAATATCATGGCTGAAGTTCCAGAAGTTATCAATTCCTTAACTGGTATAGACCTTGTAGAGCTAGTAAAGGGAATAACCTTAAATAAGAAAAATGAAGATTTAGAAGATGATGAAGAAAAAACTATCATAGAACCTGAAACTATAGAATCAGAAGTAGAAGAGAGTTCTGTAATAGAATAAATATTTATACAGTAAACAGACTCTAGGCTATTAAATTAATGGCCTAGAGTTTTTATTTTTCAATTTATCATTTTAAGCAAATGCAGAGTTTAACAAAAAGTTTAGAAGGTTCCATATAAATATGAAATTTATACCAAAAACCCTAGTTGTGTTGACAAGGGGGATGTACATTGCTAGAATTGAAAATAGATATTGGTAAAAGTATGGAGAAAAGGTGCCATTAGGGGGGAAAACCATGAATAAAAAATTAAGATTCATAGCAGCGGTAGTTGTAAGCTGTAGTTTAATGTCATCAACAGTGTTAGCGGATGACTTATCAGATGCAAAAAGTAAATCTGAAGAAATTGAAACGCAAATTGAAAGTAATAAGGCTAAAGTATCTGAATTAGAAGAAAACAGAGATAATATATTAAGTGAAATTTCAGAGTTAGACAATAATATGGACAAGTTATATAGTGAGGTAAATAATTTAGAAGCTCAAATTTCACAGTCTACTAATAAAATAGAAGAGCTAGAAGAAAGATCTAGTGAACTTAAAAAAGAATTAGAAGTAAGTAAAAAGATCATGGATAAAAGACTAAGAGTTTTATATAAAAACAATGGTACAAGCTACATAGAAATTCTACTTAGTGCCGAAGGTTTTTCAGATTTTTTTGAAAAAATAGATATAATTAATACCTTAATTTCTTTTGACAATGAAGAAATAAATAAATTTAAGGCAAATCAAGAAGAATTAGATAAAAATATAAAGGCATCCTCTGAAGAAAAGAAAACTTTAGAAAATGCAAAAGCTATTGTGGATGCAAATTTGGAAGAATTAAATGCTAAAAAAGATGAGAAGACAAAACTTATGGCAAAGGCAGAGAATGAATTAGGAACAGCAGAAAAGCTTCTAGCTCAAAATGAAGCAGAATCTAAAGAAATTTTAGCCAGTATAACGGCCATGGAAAAAGCTGCTAGCAGGCCTTCTCGTGGAGGTTCAATTTCTCAATCAAATACTAAACCTTCAAATAGTGGATCATCTTCAAGTCAAGTATCCACTAATGGAATGTATTCAATAACAGGAACTAGATATGCTATCACATCTCCATTTGGATATAGAACTAGTCCAGTAGGTAGAGGGCAAGAATTCCATAAAGGAATAGATATAGGTGCTCCAAATGGTGGTCCAGTGTATTCTCTTAAAGCTGGAACTGTAACTTATGCAGGGTGGATGGAAGGATATGGAAAGGTTGTTGTGGTAAGTCATGGAGACATTAGTACATTATATGCTCATAACTCATCTTTATTAGTAAGTCCTGGACAAACAGTAGCAGGAGGACAACAGCTATCAAATGTTGGTTCTACTGGATGGTCAACAGGTCCTCATATACATTTTGAAGTTATTAAAAATGGAACTAATATAGATCCTGCACCATATTATTTTTAATACAAACTTTTAGAATATAATAAGCTTAACATATATGTAGATAAAAACATCTAAGCATTGGCAAGCCACTAATGCTTAGGTGTTTTTATTTTGAGTTAAATTTAGTCTTGACATAGTGTATATAAACAATATATACTGTTACTATAAAGAAACAGTTTAGCCAATTTTTTTAGAAGCACTGTACATACTGAATATTAACAGAATTAAGCAGTAATTATAGTAAACTTAATTTTAAATTGAAATTTATAAGAATTAATGGAGGTGTTACTTTGTCCAATAAAATAATAGAAATTAAAAATTTGACTAAAGAATACGAAGATTTTAAGTTGGATAATATTTCATTTAGTTTAGATAGAGGATATATTATGGGCTTTATAGGTGAAAATGGAGCAGGTAAAACAACTACTATAAAACTAATTATGAATTTACTAAAAAGAGATGAAGGTGAAATTCAAATCTTTGGTAAAGATAATATTGACAATGAAAGAGAGATAAAGGAGCGTATAGGATTTGTTTATGATGAATGTTTTTATTATGAAAATCTCTCTATCAAAGATAATGAAAAAATAATCTCTGGTTTTTATAAAAGTTGGAATACTAAGGTCTTTGAAAATTATTTAAGGAAATTTAACTTAAATAAAAAGCAAAAGGTAAAAGAATTATCTAAAGGAATGAAAATGAAATTTGCCATTGCTTTAGCATTAAGTCATAATGCAGAATTTTTAATACTAGATGAACCGGCTTCAGGACTAGATCCAGTTATGAGGCGTGATATTTTAGATGTATTTCAAGAGGTCATACAAGACGAAAATATAGGTATTTTAATTTCAAGTCATATAATTTCTGATTTAGAGAAGATATCAGATTATATAACTTACATCCAAAAGGGAAAGATAGTTTTCTCTAAAGCTACTAGTGAATTAATGGAGGAATATAAAATAATTAAAGGGGATAAGGCTTTATTAAGTAAACTTGATGAAAAAGTTATATATGGATTGAGAGAAACACCATATGGTTTTGAAGGAATAATTAAAGATAAATACATTGAAAAAAGTATAAGGCAGAAAATTGTTAGTGAAAAGCCATCTTTAGAGGAAATTATGGTAGCTATGAATAAGGGGGTAAGAAAATAAATGTGGAAAATGGCCATGAGAGATTTAAGGGGAGTAGTTAATCTATACAGCAACAAAAGTGGATTAATTATGATAGTAGTAGTTATATTGTTTGGAGTTGGGAATAAAGGAGCTGGCTTATTTAATTATTTTTTACTAATGGGTGGGGTAATTAGTATAGCCTTTACTGAAATGGAATCTAGAGATAAGATTCATATTAGTATACTTAGTAGTCCTTGTAAAAGAAGTGATTATGTATTAGGTAAGTTTCTGTTTTCTATTATGTGGATAATCATAGTAACAGTAATAGGAGTGCTATTAAATAATCTAATTTATATGATATATCCAGCAGAGTATTTAAAATTGCATCCATCTGTAATTAAAGGAACTGTTAGTTATATTCTTATATTTGTAGCTCTTTATTATTGTGTATATTTTTCATTAGGAATAAAGTTTGCAAAGATATTTTACTTTGTTATCTTCTTTGTTATAATGGCAGGAACTTTAACCATAGGTGAGTATCTTAAAGGAGAAGCATTACCTGAGTGGCTATCTAGCATAGAAAGACTTTTAGTGATATTTCAAAGTAACACTTTAGGAAGTAACATTATATTAAGTGCACTGGTATTAGGTATTTTAGCTTTAATTGCTACTATTTCAGTGGTTATTTATGAAAAGAAAGATTTTTAGGAGGAGAATTTATGGGAGCTCTTTTAAAAAAGGATTTTATAACTAGTCGATATATCTATACTATTTCTCTTTTAGTTGTAGGAATAGCATTATGTTTTGCTTCTATGTATAGCTTTGAAGCTACACTTTTTATTTATTTATTAGGAACCTTCATAGTGCCTTTAATAGCAAATAAATTTACAGCCACAGATGAAATGAGAAGAAACTATGATGTAATAATTAATAGCTTTCCGGTAAGGAGAGTTGATGTAGTGATAAGTAAATTTATTTATTATTTCATAATTTATGTTTTATGTTCATCTATACTTATGTTAATAGTATTATTAGTTGGAAACTTTAATCAAGAAAATTTAAATATAATTTATATTATTCAATCTTTATCTTTTATATATTACTGTCTAATAATTGGGGTTACGAATTTTATATACTATAGATATGATTATAGTGTTGCTGCAAAATACTCTGCAATCATTATTATAGCAGTTATTAATGTGCCTATAATTATTTTAAAGCTTATTGATAAGATACGTCCTAATATTTTCATAGGAATTAGCAAGTATTTGTTAGTAAGCACAATTCCTAGAGTATATTTAGCTATAGGTATTACTCTAATAGGAATTATAATATATTTTTTCTTTATAGTATTGTCTATAATTGGATATAGAAAGAGAGATTTATAGGTAGGAAAAATTTACAGAATACATTTAAACTTGGAGGAAATTCAATGAATATAATAATAAACAACTCTTCGGGAGAACCCATATATTCTCAGATAGAAAAACAAATAAAGGACGATATTTTAACAAATAAGTTAGAGCCTAATGAGCCATTGCCATCTATACGAGGACTTGCTAAAGATCTGAGAATTAGTGTAATTACAACTAAGAGAGCTTATGATGAGTTAGAACGAGAAGGGTTTATATACACAGTTCCAGGGAAGGGATCCTTTGTAAATGTTCAAGATAAGGAACTTTTAAAAGAATCTATCATGAGAAATATGGAAGACTATCTAATTAAGGCAATAGAGGAAGGTTCTAAAGCTGGAATATCAGTAGAAGAAATCATAGAAAGTTTAAGAGTGCTTGCTGAAGAATATAACCTATAGTAGGAGGAATATGATGGATAATATATTGTATGTGGATAATTTATGTAAAAAATATAAAAACTTTAAGTTAAATAATGTTTCTTTAAAGTTGCCTAAGGGATTTATTATGGGGTTAATTGGGGAAAATGGAGCAGGTAAAACTACATTAATAAAACTTATAATGAATTTAGTAAAGAAGGATAGTGGAGATATAAAAGTATTTGATAAAGATAACCTTAAGTTTGAAAGGGAAATAAAAGATAGAATAGGTTTTGTTTATGATGAAGTTTGCTACTATGACCATATGTCTTTAAAAGAAAATGGCAACATGGTTTCTATGTTATATAGTAAGTGGGATAAGGATAAGTTTAATTATTATTTAAATAAGTTTGAGCTTAATAAGGATAAAAAACTAAAAGAATTGTCTAAGGGTATGAGAATGAAATTTTCATTATGTATAGCCCTTAGCCATGGAGCAGAGTTTATAATAATGGATGAACCTACTGTGGGATTAGACCCAGTGGTTAGATCCGAAGTTTTAGAAGAACTTCAAAGTTTAATGGAAAATGAAAATATGGGGGTATTAATATCTACTCATATAACTTCAGACCTTGAAAAAATAGCAGATTATATTACTTTTATAAAGGATGGAAGTATTATATTCTCAAAATCAAAGGATGAAATAATGGAATCCTACAAAATTATTAAAGGGGACTGTAATATACTTACAAAGGAAGTTGAGAAACACTTTGAAGGCATAAGTAAAAATAGATTTGGTTTCGAAGGGTTGACATCACAAGTTGATAAAGTGAGAGAAATTTTAGGAGATAATATTGTAGTAGATAGGGCTACCATAGAGGATATAATGATTTTGAAAAAGTAAATTGAATAGATGTAAAATAAATATGTTATTAACCATGGTTCATGTATAACAAATTAATTAGTTATACATGAACCATGGTATTTTTATTATCTCAAATTTATTGGTGAAAATTGGAATGATGGATAATTTTAAGAAAAATACATATTAAAATTATGTAGACATTCTTCGTAGTACGAAGTAAAATATTTATTGGGGTGTTGTAGAAATATTAATGAGCAATTAATTGCATAAAATTTTATAGTGGTGGGGATTGATATTATGGAGAAAAGAATAGACTTAACAGAAGGGTCTATAAGTGGAAAGCTAGTTAAATTAGCTCTTCCCATTATGGCAACTTCATTTATCCAAATGGCATATAATCTAACAGACATGCTTTGGGTTGGAAGAATAGGAAGTACAGCAGTAGCAGCAGTGGGAACAGCAGGTTTTTTTAGTAACTTAGCTGCAGCTCTTACCATGATAGCGAAGGTAGGTGCAGAGGTAAAAGTATCCCAAAGCTTGGGACGTAAAGATGAAAAAGCTACAAGAAATTATATTGTTAGTGCCCTACAAATTAATATAGTATTATCTTTAATCATGGGAATAATAATACTATTATTTAGAAGTAAGTTTTTAGCCTTTTTTCAGTTAGAAAATGTGAAAGTTATATCCATGGCAGAAACTTACCTAGCTACAATAGCTATGGGGATGGTTATTACAAATTTAATACCAGTACTAACAGCAATATTTAATGGAGCAGGTAACAGTAAAACACCCTTTATTATTAACACTGTTGGTTTAGTAGTTAATATAGTATTTGATCCAATTTTAATTTTTGGTATGGGACCTATTCCAAAGATGGGAGTTTTAGGAGCGGCATTAGCAACCATAGGGTCACAAAGTATAGTTGTAACTTGTTTCTTAATATCTATTTTAAAGAGTAAAGAAAAATATTTGAAATTTACCCTATTAAAGAAACCTGATTTTAGAGCTATAAAAACTATATGTAAACTTGGAATTCCTTCTGGAGTTCAAAGTGGATTATTTACTACTTTTTCTATTTTAATAGCAAGGGTAATAGCTGGATCTGGTGAAGTCGCTATAGCAGTACAAAAAGTAGGAGTTCAAATTGAAGCAATAACTTGGATGACTGCAGGTGGATTTTCAACAGCCCTTAGTTCTTTTGTAGGACAAAATTATGGAGCTAAAAAACATGATAGAATTAAGGAAGGCTATAAAGCTACTATTTTAATAGCAGGTGTAGTTGGAATTTTAGCCACTCTAGTACTAATAATAGGTGGTAAAGGAATTTTTTCAATATTCATAAAAGAAGAAGAAGCTATAAGGTTAGGTACAGATTATTTAAGAATCCTTGGGTATTCTCAATTGTTTATGTGTATTGAAATTACAACAGTAGGAATGTTCAATGGTTTAGGACGAACATATATACCTGCAGCTGTAAGCATTATACTGACAGGACTTAGAGTTCCAGCATCTATGATATTATCATCACCAAACCTTTTAGGCATAGATGGAGTTTGGTGGAGCATTAGTATGAGTAGTGTACTTAAAGGAATAACTATTGTGGTGATTCTATATTACATGACTAAAAAGAAGAATTTATTACTAGATAATATATCAGAAGAAAATATATCTGTAGAAGTGATTTAATACAAAGTAGAAGGCTGTGTCAAAATGAGATTTAGATTATTTTGACATAGCCATTTTTTTATTTTATAATTTGGAGCTTTTCTATGATTACACTATAAGAGCCATCTGGAGATGTAACTTCTACTTTTTCACCTAAATTTCTTTTGTATAACGCTTTCCCTAAAGGACACTCTATGCTAATTTTATTATTAAGAGGATCTGCTTCAACGGTGGTTACCATGGTGAAATCTTCCTCCTCATCATCATCTAGAAATCTTAGGGTTACAATTTTTCCAATACCAACCTGATTTTCTGATGTGTCATCATTTATTATTTTTGCCGTTTTAATCATTTTTTCTAGATATCCCATACGTCTATTATTATCAGCTCTATTCTTTTTAGCTGCTTTATACTCAAAATTTTCACTTAAGTCTCCATGAGCTCTAGCTTCTTTTAATTCTTCATTTATCTGAAATCTAACCACATTTTTTCTATGTTCAAGTTCATCTTTTAGAATTTGAAGTGATTTTTCAGTGAGATAGTTATACATAATTTAAAACCTACCTTCTAAACTAAATTATATTTATATAATACTATTATACAGCTAAAGATATTAATACAATATATTCTTTTAAATAATATGAATTAGTTAAAGGCTCTGTTAAAAATTATAGTAATAGAACATATAAAATTTAAGAATAAATTAAGAAAAGGACTTATTTAAAATTATTTTAAAATAAGTCCTACTTTATGATTAATTTATTAAGTGTTAAATATCATAGTAATTCATTAACGGAATTGAGTTTGAATAAGTCGAACTAGTGGACTTTCTGGATATAAAATATTGGAAAGTTCATTATAAAGAATAGTAATTCTAAATAATCCACTAGAGGCTGGTGTAAATTCATCAACTTGATAATATAATACTAAGCCTTCAGGAGTTAAATAGAATTTTTGAGTATCTGTAACTCCGGTATATGGTGTAGTGAAATTTATATTCATTTCACTAGCCTTTTGTGTAGCTATATCACTAACAATTTCAGTATAGTTCATGCTATTATTAAATAAATTACCAAAGTCATAGACCTCTCCAGTATTAACATCCATAGTTAAAGAAGTAAATAAAGTACTGCCAGTTGGATTATCTTCAGTTTCTGTGTACAAAGACATTACTATACTTAATAGACCGTCAGAATTTAGGGGAACTTCATAAGCACTTTCTACTGTTGTAAAGTTCACTTTTTCAGGAACTAAAACTTCATTAAGCCATAAAGAATTCAATGAATCAATAATTTCTTGATTCACTATACTAGCAGTATCTCCATTTTCAGCATTTTGAATAAATGGATATTCAAGTTTGAATTGTGAAGGTGATAATACTTGAGTCTCTAAGGTAGGCGTAAGATTATCTTCTGGTGGGGTATAACGTCTACCAAAGCATTCAAAGTAATCTATTCTGTTTAGGCTTATACCAAAGTAAACCCATCTCCAACCAGTCCATCTAAATCCATAGGCAGTTCGTCTATCTACATTAATAAGCCACGCCCAAAAAGAATCTCCATTACGAAGCCATATATATACAAATTGGAATATACAAGGTCTTATAGATCCAGGGGATACAGCTTTAGTCTGTGGTCCTGAAGAAAATGATTTCTTAGGCGTCATATTTGGAGGAGGCCCTGGAGGTCCTCCAGATTGACTAGGACCAGATTGTGGTCCTGAAGGCGGTCCAGGTTTTGGTCCTGGAGGTCTTGGTGGTTGATTCCATGGTGGTGCTGATGGACCAGGGCCTCCAGGAAAAAATGGTGGTACTATTCTTTCGTCAAAACACTGTTTACAGCTTTCTTCGTCATCTAAGTATCTATCAGTATAATAATTTTGTGAGTTTATATCATAGGGTTTCCGAATGAACATAACATGCTCCTTAATAGTATTACAATATCATAATATACAATTTAAAATGGAATGTGATTTCAAAAAAAATTTTTTTATAAATACATAAAAAATTTTTTTCATGACATACTATTATCATACCAATAAAATCATTATTTGTTTTGTAGTAAGTTTTCATGCCTGTGAATGTTTAAGTGAATTTCATAGAAACGAGAATTTGAAGGAGGAATAGCTTATGAAGAATGTTTATCAATCTACACATATAGCTACTAGCCCCAAAACAAAGCAGCAACTAAGGAAATTTAAAGAAGAATTTTCTGAAGAATTATCATGGGATAAAGAACGGGGTAAGTACCGGAAATAATATCATGATAGTGTAATGATTTTATTGTTATAATAAATGGTGAAAGCCTTTCTGCACAGTAGCAGAAGGGCTTTCTTTTATAAGAGTTATTGACATAAAAGTTTTTATAAGTAATTATATAAATATAATTGTATAAGTAATGGATGGAAAGGATGATAGTAATGGTTAATATAGGAAACTCTTGGGATGAAAAGCTAAAAGGAGAATTTGATAAGCCTTATTACATAAAATTAAGACAATTTTTGATTAGTGAATACAAAACTGGAAATGTATTTCCAGAAATGAATAATATTTTCAATGCCCTTAAATTTACATCTTACGAGGATGTTAAGGTAGTAATATTGGGGCAAGATCCATATCATGGAGCTGGTCAGGCGCATGGATTATCTTTTTCAGTTCAACCTGGAGTTAGAATTCCACCATCACTTTTAAATATGTATAAGGAATTAAAAAGTGATTTAGAATGCTATATTCCTAATAATGGTTATTTAGTTCCTTGGGCAAAACAAGGAGTATTACTTTTGAATGCTGTACTTACAGTAAGAGAAGGTGAGGCCAATTCACACAAAAATAAGGGCTGGGAATGTTTTACTGATAGAATAATAACACTATTAAATGAAAGGGAGAAGCCTATAGTATTTTTATTATGGGGGAATAATGCAAAGGAAAAAATGAAGTTTATTACAAATCTTAATCACTATATTTTAACTTCAGTACATCCTAGTCCTTTATCTGCAACTAGAGGGTTTATGGGATGCAAGCATTTCTCAAAGACTAATGAGATATTACAAGACTTGGGACAAAAAGAAATTGATTGGCAAATACCTAATATTAATTCATAGCATATTTGAAATTCAAATAGATAAAATATAACTATTTAATATTATAATTATTAAAGTTTATTCATTAACAAATAGTTATAATGAAGATAAATTAAATATGAAAGAGGGTATATGTAATGATTGAAAAAATTAGTGTGAAAAAGGTTAGAGAAGTTGCAGAAGAACATTTCAGAAAAGGTGAGTTTTATTGTTCAGAAGCAATAGTTGCATCTATTAAAAGTAACTTTGAAGTAGACATGCCAGATGAAATGATTGCCATGGCTTCTGGATTTCCAGTAGGTATTGGAAAATCAAAATGTACATGTGGAGCTGTTACAGGAGCTGTTTTATGTCTTGGATACTTTTTTGGAAGAACTAAAGGAAGTAATCCTCAAGATCCCAAGAGTGTTAAAGCTTTACAGTTAGCTTATGAATTACAAGATAGTTTTAGACAAAAGCATAAATGTTTATGTTGCAGTGTTCAAACTAAAGGTATGGATATGGCATCTGGTGAGCATAAAGCACAATGCATAAGATTTACTGGCGAAATGGCAGAGAAGGCTGCAGAAATTATTGTAAGAGAATTAAATATTAAAAATATTGATGAATAGTTGAGGAATATGAGTATGAATTATATAAAAAAGATACCATTGCCAATGGCAGCGGTAATGCTTGCTTTAGCTTCATTAGGAAATTTATTATCATCATACAATATATTATTTAAAAATATCCTCGGAGTGATATCTGGAATAATATTAATACTTCTTACAATAAAGATTATAACTTGCTGGAAAGATGTAAAAGAAGAAGTGAAAAATCCTGTTATTGCAGCAGTTATACCTACCTACTCCATGGGAGTTATGCTTTTATCAGCATATTTAAAAGAAATATCTTTCTCATCTGGAGTTATTCTATGGTGGGTTGGGGTACTAATACATATAGGCCTAATAATATTTTATACTAAAAACTTTATATTTAAATTTGATATTAAGAAGATGTTTCCAAGTACATTTATTGTATATGTGGGAATAGGTGTAGGTGGAATAACTGCACCAGCATTTAAATTAGCTCAACTAGGACAAGCTTTTTTCTGGATTGCCTTTATTTCACTTATTGTATTAGTTCCTGTTTTAGGTTATAGAACCCTTATAGTAAAGGGAATTCCAGAACCAGCGTTTCCAACTACAGTAATATTTGCAGCGCCAGCTGCACTTACACTTGCTGCATATTTAAATTCTTTTTCAGAAAAGAATATTAATATGGTTATGTTTTTAGCAGTATTGGTAATGGTATTATATATATGTGGAATAGTGTATCTTGTACAGGGTTTAAGACTTAAATTTTATCCCAGTTATGCTGCATTTACATTCCCTATGGTAATAAGTGCAATTGCAATGAAGGGTACCAATGGATTTTTGATGAAAGCTGGAAAAGAAATTTCTTGGCTGAAATATGTAGTTAAATTTCAAGAGGTAATTGCAACTGTTATAGTATTATATGTGCTTATAAGATTTTTAATGTTTATACTAAAAAAGGATACAGTTAAAGTAAATACTACAATATCAAGATAATTTAAATATTAATTTTAAATAAACTCTATGGAGAATATTTCTTCATAGAGTTTTGTTCCTTATTAATGAAAATTAATGATAGATTTTATGAAGAGTTTTATATAGAAAGTAGAAAATATATCATGGATAAAAATTCATTTAATACAATATTGTTCATAATAATCATTAAACATACAATCTATGTATAAATGTCGATAAAATTCCCTTAAAAATAATAAAAAATTATTTAAAAATAGGTTGATTTTTGTAATCGATTAAATTAAACTAGATAATTGAGTGGAAAATTTAATGTCTAATGTCTAAGGTTTCTAAAAGTAAATTAACTACTTTTAAAAGAAATCAATTATAGGGGGAAAAAAATGGCTAAAAAAGACGGAATACAAACTGATGGATCACTAAAAAGAGATCTTGGACTAGCTGCAGCTACAGCTATCGTAGTTGGAAATGTAATAGGTTCAGGAATTTTTATGTCACCTGCAAGTTTCGCAAGAGTAACAAACCCAAAAGTAGCTATACTAGCATGGGTTTTAACTTCAATAGGATCATTACTTATTGCTTTAAGCTTTGCTAATTTAGGATCAAAAATGCCTAAAACTGGAGGCCCCATTGTTTATACAAGAGCTGCCTTCGGTGATTTTGCAGGTTTTCTAATTGCATGGTCCTTTTGGATAGGTGCATGGGTAGGGAATGCTGCTATAATTACAGCATTTATGAGTTATTTTACATACTTTGTTCCAGCTGCAAACAATCCACTAGCAGCATTCTTGATATCTTCTGCAGTGGTATGGATATTTACATTAATAAATATATATGGTGTAAAATATGTTGGAAAAATAGGAGTTATATCAACAGTATTAAAAATTGCAGTACTTGTAGTATTTATTGTAATTGCTGCACTAAATTTTGATCCAAGCTATATGAAGACTGTATCTAGTCCAGAAGTAAGCGGAATGGGAACATTACCATCAGCTATAGCTATAGCACTATGGGCTTTTGTAGGATTAGAAAGTGCTACAGTAGCAGGTGGAGAAATAAAAAATCCAGAGAAAAATATTAAAAAAAGTACTATATATGGAATATTAATAGTATCTGTTATATACATCGTAATGAGTGTTGTTTCTATGGGTGCTATGGATCAAGCAGCTCTTGCAAACTCAGATGCACCACTAGCAGATATTATAAATAAAGCTACAGGAGCTTCATGGGGGGGAACTTTCATAGCAGCTGGTGCACTAATTTCTACTTTAGGAGCAACTTCTGGATGGTTATTAACAACAGCTAGAAGTGCTGTTGGAGCAGCTGAAGATGGATTATTCCCAGCAATATTTAAACGTATAAATCCTAAATTTAATACTCCTGTGGCATCTCTTGTTATAGGAAGTATATGCATGAATTTACTTTTAATAATGAACTATGTAGGGTCTCTTAGAAGTGCCTTTGACTTTATGATATTACTAGCTACATTATCTTTCTTACCAGCATACACATTCTCAGCAGCTGCTGAAATAGTATTACTATGTAAGAAATCAAAAGATTTTAGCTTTATAAACTTCTTAAAGAGTTCATTCTTCTCATTACTTGCATTTGCTTATTCTATATATGCTATATATGGAACAGGAGCTGATGTAGTAATGTATGGATTTATATTAATGCTTGTAGGAATACCAATATATGTTTACATGATGCTTCAGAAAAATAAAGAAGATAAGAATATAGATAAAATAAGAGAAGCTGCAGGCTTAGAGAAATAGTATAGATTTTACTAATTTACTAAGTATGCAAAATAATAACAGTCTGATTTGAAATAATTTAAATCAGACTGTTTTCTTAAATTTCTAATGTAATCTTAACTACTTTAACTATTATATTTTAAGAATAGATTGATGTCTTCTTCTATCATTTTTAAAGAGGTTATCCAAAAGTCTTTAGAAGAGATATCAATATTCATTATTTTAGCTACATCACTTAAAGAATTTTTTCCTGTTGCTGAGAGAAGGGTTTTATATTGTTCTGGGAAGGAATCGCCTCTCTTTAGGTATTCTGCATACAGACCTTTTGCAAATAATTGACCAAAGGCATAAGGGAAGTTATAGAAATTATTTTCAGCATAATAGTAATGAGTTTTACAAGCCCACATGTATGGATGAAGGAAGTTAGAATCAAGGCCATCACCATAAGCTTCTTTTTGGGCATTAATCATTATTTCATTTAAATCTTTTACACTAAGAGAACTTTCTTTTCTTGTTTTAAATAATTCACTCTCAAATAGAAATCTGCTATAAATATCAACTATAACTTGAGTACAATCACTAATTTCAGTTTCTAAGATAGAGAAAGCTTCTTCTTTAGTAGCTGTTTTAATAGCTGCTTTTTTTACTATAGTCTCACAGAAGTTAGAAGCTGTTTCTGCTATTGGCATAGGATAATGTGCATTTAATATACTTTCATTGTTAAGGCAATATCCATGATACCCATGACCAAGCTCATGGGAAAGGGTAACTACATCACTAAAGGTATTACCATAGTTTAATAACACCCTACTCTCACCTACATGAGGAAGTCTAGAGCAAAATGCACCTCCTACCTTTCCTTCTTTAGGTAAAACATCTATCCATGATTTTTCCATGGCATTTTTAGCGAAATCTGATAAGTCATCACTAAAGGTTCTAAAATTATCAATTACACACTTACATCCATCTTCATAGGTGTAAGTCATATCAGCATTACCCATAGGCGCAAATAAATCATAAAATGGTAGACCATTTTTATGACCTAAAAGTTCGCCTTTTCTTTTGAGATATTTTCTAAATATAGGTAGATATTCTTTAATAGCGTCTAGCATAGAGTCTAAAATTTTTCTATCCATCCTTGAATTAAAAAGAGTCTTATCTAGTGGAGAAGGAAACCCTCTCATATCACAAAGTGTTATAACTTCACCCTTTATTCCATTAATAGCAGCAGCCATACCATCATGAATTTTTTCATAAGCCTTAATTTCAGCCTCATAAGCTTTTCTTCTAATAGTTGAGTCAGCTTCATAAGCCATGTTTCTAATCATAGATAAAGGTAGTTGTTTATTTTTTCCATATAGTTCTATATCAACCATAAGGCCAGAGGTTAGCACATTTTTAAGTTTGCACCAAGCATCTGATCCAGTATTTTTCATTTTTGCTATTATAGCTTCTTCTTTATCACTTAGCATATATTTTGAATTTTCTGCTTTTTCTTTAAGAAAAAAATTATGGTCACTAAGTAATCTAGAACCTTGAATTATTTTATCTAAATCTTTAAGATTTCCAATCCATTTTGTAATTTTAGCTTCACTTTCAGCTAGATTACTAATTTTAGAAGAAAGAATATCATCATATTTTAAAGCAGCTGAATTTTTGGTATCTACACTAAGAGTTAAGTGAACCATGCTACCTAATTTCCTTGCTAGAGTTTTTAATTCTATATTCATAGATATGAAATTTTCTAACAACTTATCAGGTGAATCTGTACTATCAATAATGTTATTAGTAGTAGTTATGAAATTTTCTATAAGTACATCGAGCTTATTCAAATCCTCTTTAAATTCATTGCATTCAAAGGAAGAATAAAGCTCTTTAAGACTCCAATTGAGTTCCAAATTTATCATCTCCTTGTATATTTTAACACTATTATAACACAATAGTACTTTAATGGTAAAATAAAGCTAAAAATGTTCTATTATAAAAATAGCAAAAATCATTATTCTACATATTATAGAGTATGAGAAGTGAAGTGTTAAATTGGATTACTAATATTATTCTAGGAGGAAATTATGAGAAAGAAAACTATTAAGTTATTAAGTGCTTTAATTTGTGCATTTATATGTGTTGGCTTATTTACAGGATGTAATAAAAATAAGACATCAGACAAAGAAAATCAAGGGAATAAAGATAAAATAACAACTATACGACTTAATGAAGTAACTAGATCCATTTTTTATGCACCAATGTATGCAGCAATTAGTGAGGGATTCTTTGAAGAAGAAGGAATTGAGATTGAACTTTCCACAGGCCAAGGTGCAGATAAAACTATGCAACAACTTATTAGTGGAAGTGTTGATATTGGATTCTCAGGACCAGAGCAAGTAATGTATATTTATAATCAAGGTAGAGAAGATTATCCAGTAGTATTTGCCCAGTTAACTCAAAAGGACGGATCATTCTTAGTATCTAGAGAAAAACATAATAAGTTTTCATGGCAAGACATTAAAGGAAAGACAGTTATAGGAGGAAGACCGGGTGGAGTACCTGAAATGGCTCTTGAGTATGTATTAAAAAATGAGAATATCGACAAAGAAAAGGACTTAAATTTAGTTACTAATATAGCATTTGACGCAGTTCCAGGAGCATTTAAAGGCGGTACTGGAGACTATGCTGCAATATTTGAACCAACTGCTAGTGTAATAGCAAATGAGATAAATGGATCTGTAGTAGCATCAATTGGAGAAAGCGCTGGAAACCTTCCATATACATGTTTTTATACTGTTCAATCTTATATTAATGAGAATGAAGACTTATTGGTAAGGTTTGTTAAGGCTATTCAGAAAGGCCAGGAGTGGGTAATGTCTAATGAGGATGCTACAGTTGCCAATTCTATAAAGGATTTCTTTCCAGGAACAGATGAAGAAGTAATAGCAACAGTTGTGAAAAATTATAAAAAAATAGAAGCCTATGCTAAAACTCCAACAGTAAGCGAAGAGGATATGAATAGATTAATGGATATTATAGAATCCTATGACTCTGAGCTTCTAACTAAAAGACCACCATTTAAAGATATAGTGAATAATTCAATTAGTGAAAAGGCAATGAAGAAATAAAGAAAAAGGGATTTTTAAGCATAATTTAAATCTATAAACTGTATATAAAAATAAATAGTTTTAAAGGAACATGTCTTTAGGATTTCAAAGGCATATTCCTTTTATTTATATATGGTATAAGTTTTATTATCAACATTTATTATAACCTCATATATTAGTACTATAAAATATTAAAGAACTTTAAAGCTAAGGATTATAAGTAATTATAGAAAAGAAATTAGAAAACTACGAAGATAAAAAATAAAGATATGGAGATGGAGATATGAATAGAATAGAGATAAAGAATGTTTACATGAATTATCATACACTATCTGCAGAGACTGTTGCTTTAAAAGATATTAACTTCACAGTAGACGGTGGAGAGTTCGTAAGTATAGTTGGACCTTCAGGATGCGGAAAATCAACACTTTTAAATATAGTATCTGGCCTTATAGAAGCTTCATCGGGAGATATATTAGTTGATGGACGTGTTCAAGAAGGGTATTCAGATAAAATTGGATACATGTTTCAAAAGGATCAACTTTTTGAGTGGTTAACCGTATTGCAGAATGTAAGTATAGGATTAAAAATTAAAAAAATGATGAATGATGATGCAAAAATAAAATTAGAGAAATTATTAAAAAACTATAATCTATGGGAGTTTAAGGATCATTATCCAAGACAGTTATCAGGTGGCATGAGGCAAAGAGTTGCTTTAATTAGAACCTTAGCTTTAGACCCAGAAGTTTTACTTTTAGATGAACCATTTTCAGCCCTAGATTATCAAACTAGACTCAATGTCAGTGATGAAATATACGAAATAATTAAAAATGAAGGTAAAACAGCAATTATGGTCACCCATGACATTTCAGAGGCTGTGTCTATGTCATCTAGGGTAATAGTGTTATCAAAAAGACCGGCGGTAATAAAGAAGATTATAAAGATAGAATTTGATGGAGAAAATCTAACTCCTTTAAAGTGTCGTGAACACAGTAAGTTTAGAGTATATTTTAATGATATATGGAAGGAGATGGATTATGATGATAAGTAAGGAACATGAAGAATATTTAAAGAAGGTAAAAAGAAACAGAAGAAAGATTATTTTTACTAGAATACTTATATTAGTTGCATTTTTTCTTCTTTGGGAAGTATTAGGCAATTTAAAGATTATTGACCCGTTTTTAACCAGTACACCATTAAGAATGTTTAAGAGTTTTATGAAGTTGTATAATGAGGGAGCTTTAATTAATCATATAACAATAACTTGTTTTGAAACTATAATTGGATTTACTTTAGGAACTTTTTTAGGGACTATAATTGCAATAATGTTGTGGTGGTCAGACTTTCTTTCCAATGTTTTAGATCCATATATTGTAGTACTAAATGCACTTCCTAAAGTAGCTTTAGGACCTATAATAATATTCTGGGCAGGGAATGGAATGAAGGCAATTATAATCATGGCATTGTTAATTTCCATAATTTCTACAATAATAAGTATACTTTCAGGATTTAGAGAAGTAGAAGAAGATAAAATAAAACTCTTAAAGACTTTTGGTGCGTCAAAGTTTAAAATTTTAACTAACCTAATCATTCCTGCTACCACACCAACTTTTATATCTGCACTAAAGATTAGTGTAGGACTTTCTTGGGTAGGGGTTATAATGGGAGAATTTTTAGTAGCAAAAAAAGGTCTTGGTTTTTTAATAGTATATGGAGGACAAGTAGCACAATTAGATATGGTAATGATGAGTGTAGTTATTCTTTCAATAATTGCTTATTTAATGTATGAAGTAGTTCACTATTTTGAAAAAAAATATGCCACAAAGTTATAAAATAAAAAATAATCCATTACATTTATCAGATTTAAATAAGTGTAGTGGATTTATTATATGAACATAAGATATTAGCGTATAATAAATGTTTATATTAATAATAGAAATAGTACAAGATTATGATATAATTAAGCATGCAGATAGGGGGAAAATTATGAAGACAAAAAAAGCATTAGCGTACATAACGTTAATAGGTGTAGTGGTAGCTTGGGGAATTTCTTTTGTTAGTATAAAAGTAGTATTAGATGCATTTTCACCTGTAGCAATGGCCTTTGTTAGGTTTTTTATTGCCACTGTAACACTTATTATAATAAAACAATTTACAAATAAGGAGAAAGTTAATAAAGAAGATTATGGAAGATTGGCTGTTAGTGGAATTTTTGCTATCACCTTATATTTCTTCTTTGAAAATAATGGTATATTAAGGGTGTCTGCTAATTCAGCATCCATAATAGTAGCTACTTTACCTGTAGCAGCAATAATAGCAGATAAAATATTTTATAAAACAAAGATATCTAGATTAAGTGTAATTAGTATTATAGTATCTATATTTGGAATTTATTTAGTTATAGGAAAAGATGTAGTAGGTGGGTCTTTATCAGGATATCTTTATATGTTTGGTAGCGTAATAGCATGGTGTGGGTATTTAATAATTACAAAGCCTCTGTTTAAAAAATATTCTAACATAACCATTACAACCTATCAGTCTATTTTTGGTACACTAGCATTTATACCCTTATTACCTTTTGAAACTATAAACTTCCAGATGATTAATGGTAATATAATTTTAAATCTTTTATTTTTAGCATTAATATGTTCTTCTTTTGGAAACTTTGGATATAATTTTGCTTTTAAGGAATTAGATGTAGGTATATCTACTCTATTCTTAAACCTATGTCCTGTAGTTACTTTTATATTTAGTTTCTTTATACTTGGAGAAACTTTGAGATTTAGTCAAATAATAGGTTCAATAATTATTATAGCAGCTGTATATATTGCAACTAAACCGCCTAAAGTACAATCAGAACTTGACGATAATATTAAAAAGGCGGATTTAAATTAATATTCTATAGGAGTTGTATACTAGGGAGGGAGTACTATGAAAAAGCTTTTTGCATTGTTTATATTAGCACTTTCCTTTGTAGCATTAACAATTACATTTAACATATATATTTATGAAAGTAAAAAGGTTAGTGCTCTTCAAGATCATATGAGTTTTTTAGCTAGTAAGGGCAATGTTAGTTATATAAGTTCAGAGGAAGAAGCTAGGCTTGAGAAGGAAGAAAAGAGAAGGAAAAAAGAAGAAGAAAAGGCAGCAAAAGAAGAAGCTAGAAGAAAAGCTAAGGAAGAAGCAGAAGCTAAAAAAGCTGAAGAAAAGCGATTAAAAGAAGAAGAGCTTCAGAGAAAGAAAGATGAATTAGAAAAAGCATTAAATGCATCAAAGAAAATAAATCTAGATGTAGCTATAATTAATCAGTTGCCAGAATATAAAAATGGATGTGAGGCAACATCCTTAACTATGATGCTAAATTATGCAGGAGTTGACGTTAGTAAGGATTCTGTAATTGGAAAGGTAAAGAGGGATTTAACTCCAATTAAATATGATTCAAAAGGCAGTATAA
The DNA here is from genome assembly GCF_002435615.1 of Clostridium sp. UBA5988. Taxonomy (NCBI): domain Bacteria; kingdom Bacillati; phylum Bacillota; class Clostridia; order Eubacteriales; family Clostridiaceae; genus Clostridium; species Clostridium sp. UBA5988. Next base: position 26,962 of record NZ_DJBA01000024.1, read on the forward strand.
TAGAATGGGGAAACCCAAAGAAGGGGTTTGTTGGAGATATAACAGGTAAAACTCCTGGATATTCTATAGATCCTGTGGCTCTTGCACCAGTAATAAATGAATACTTACCAGATAAAGCACTAGATTTGACAGGCTGTGATTATGGTGAGTTGGAAAATGTACTATCAAGTGGAAGACCAATTGTAGTATGGATAACATCTACTTTTAAAGAACCGAAAGTCTCTCATACTTGGACCAGTAATGGAACCGTTATAAATTCTTATTTTACTCAACATGCAGTATTAATCACAGGAATGGATGAGAATTCAATATATTATAATGATCCTTTAACTGGAGTTAAAAATGCAAAGGTTGATAAAAGCACATTTAAGTCAGTATGGACAAAGATGGGTAAAAAGGCATTATCCTATTATAAATAAAATAAATTAAAAAAACTCTATATCTAATCATAATACTAGATATAGAGTTTAAATTTTTATAAATAGGTGTACTGCTAGTTACCTAGAATTCCAACTGATGTTAAAGCATTAGATACTGCTTGTACTTCAGTTGAATTAGCTCCATATAAGTCTGTAGCAGCTTGTATTAAACCAAGTCTTGCTTGAGAGAAATTTGTATTGGAGTTAAAATAAACAGTTAATGCTCTATAATATATATCAGCAGTTTTTTCACAGCCTATATTTTGAGCAACTAAATAAGCAGCTTTATTAGGAATTCCAGAGTTGATGTGAACGCCACCCCAGTCTCCAGATTCTGTGTTTGGTAGATTTTGATAATTATTCATGTGAGCAGGTTGATCATATAGTGTTGGATTTGCTAAGCTTCTTAATGCATCTCCGGATATTCTTGGAGTATATATTTCATCTCCAACTACCCAATCAGAAGAATTAAATGTCCATTGACCACCATTTGCAACATTGTACTTGTCGTAGGTTTGTACCAAAACACCTAAAACATCTGACATAGATTCATTTAAAGCTCCAGATTGGTATTCATAAGCAAGGTCTGCAGAATTTGAAGTTACTCCATGAGTCATTTCGTGAGCAACTACATCAAGATCTCCTGATAATGGTGCAAAATAGGATCCATCACCATCACCATAAACCATTTTATATCCATTCCAAAAGGCATTATTATAACGAGAGCCATAGTGTACAACAGAAGTTAAGGACATGCCTCTATTATCTAAACTATTTCTATTAAATAAATCTTTATAAAAATCATATACAACTTCTGCATAGCTATGGGCGCTTACTGCAGCTTTATCAGAAACTGTAGTACTAGAACTTGTCATTAAAGTACCAGTTGTTGTCATTCTATAGTTAGCTGTATAAGTGTTTATAGTTCCAGTCATAGGTTTAGTGGTATCTTTTAATTGATATGATTTAGTTTTATTTTGGTATAAATTTAACTCTCTAGTAGTACCATTTACAGCAATGCCTGTACCAGTAACTGGACCAGCTTCTCTTATTAAACTTTCTGTTTTTATAATATCGCCACTATAAACATCTACGAAGATTTCCCAACTTTCCATTTCAGGAAGATCATAAGCAAGGTTTATTTTATAAACTTCATAAGCATTTTTATCGTCGAAGTATATATAATTTTCAGCTCTTACTTCTTCTGTTAATTCAGTAAATGTCTTAGAAGCTTTAGCTATTTCTATAGCTTTATCTGCAGTAAGGGGTTTAATATTCTTTTTAGTTACTGAAGATATTCTATTTTCTAAAGTTCCTGTTAGTCCAGTAATAACACCATTTTTATCAAAGTGTGCAGTTATAGTTTTCCCATAAACTTTTTTTCCATCAAAGGTTTGCTGAAGTTTTATATGGGTAAATCCTAAATCATCTTGTTCAGCAGTGATAAGAGAAAAGTTATTTTTAATATTTTTCATATTGAATAGTGACATGTTTTCATTTAAGAAATCAATAACGCTACTAGAAGATGGATTTACAGTTTCAGATAGGATACCGCTTATAAATAGTTTCATTCCATCTTTGTTATCAATGTGAACTTTTTCCTTACCTTTGTTTAAATTTTTGAATTCCTTTAAGATATCTGCTTTATTTTTTGTAGGTTTTTCTAAGCCTTGTGCACTTACAGGTTGAAAAGTGAAGGTTGCAGCTAAAGCTACAGTTGCAAGAATTGAGATTAGTTTTTTGTTCATAAGATCATCCCCTTATTAATATTATACTTTTATTATATATTTTTGTATCAAAAATGCTATAAAAAGTTTACGTCAAATTACTTTAACAGGTTACAGTGAAACAATATATAATACAAAATGTATCGCAAAAAGTGTAGTATTTTGTAAATAAAATTTTGCTTAGCTTTTAAATTTTTATGAGATGTAAAAAAACAATACATTTTTATGGAATAATATGTATTTAAGATACATATTATATATAAATGTAGTATCCAATTTATTGTAGTATGAATTTAAAAATGATATGATTTAAGATGAAGTAGAAAATAATAAGTTAAAACTTAGGTATAGAAGGGGTTTAATAAGAAGGCTATGGATAGAAGTGTGGAGTTTATAAGTGGGAATAAAAAAATAAAATTATTAAGAAAACAGCTAAGAATGACTCAGCAAGAATTTCAAGATTCTCATTTTACCAGAGGATATTTAGGTTTATTGGAGAACGGAAGAAGGAATATTACATTACAAGCATCAAAGATTATTGCTGAAAAGTTTATGAAAAAAGCTAAAGAATTGAATATTGAATTAGAGCTAGAAGAAGATTATTTTTCAAGAAGTGTAGAAGAGGATGCCAACTTATATTGTGAAAAAGTCCTTAAAAATGATTTATCAATGGATGAGTTAAACGAAATTATGAATATTGGAGAAGAATATAACTTAAATTCAATTAAAGCCAAGGTATACAGAAGAAAAGGAGACATTTATTTTGAAGGAAATCAATATCTAGAAGCCTATAAAAATTATTTTTATTCTATGGATATTTTAAGAGGTGAAGAATTGGTTACTGAAATATGCTACGTTTATAATAGATTAGGTTATTGCAAATTTTTACTTCTTGACTATGAAGAGGCTATTGTATATTTTAATAAAGCTATATATAATGCAGAGATGTTTAAGGATGAAAAAGTGTTAATGTATTCTACCTATAATTTATCAGTAGCATATAGTTGTATAAATAAATTTCATGAAGCTATAGATATTATAAATAAGTTTATTCATAGGATTGACATGGATAAGGGATTTCTAAATTATGTTTATGTGAATATATTAAAGGCTAACTGTTATGAAGGATTAGATGAAATGGATAATGCTATTACAATACTTCAGGATTTAATTGAAATAGTAAAGGAAGAAAATGATGAGGAAAGTACTAGGTTATTAGGACTCATATATAACAACTTGGGCTCCTTATACAGAAGAGAAGAAAGGTTATCTAAGGCCTTAGATTATTATAATAAATCTCAACAAATTAGAAATAAGGTTGATAATAAAAACGTATCTCACACCTTAATTGAAAAGGCTAATATCTATGTTAGTAAAAAACTCTATGACGAGGCTATAATGATAATAGAACTGGGAATTGAAAAGGCTAATGAGTATAATGATTATGAATATATATTTAAGGGTTATGAACTCCTTGAGAAGATTTACTGTGAATTAAATATGAGAGAAGAATTAGAAAAGATTATTGAAGCTGCTATTGAGGTTTTGAAAAACACTAATAATTTAGATTTAAAGATAAAATATTATACTAAACTTCAAGAACTTTATTTTAAAAATAAAGAATATGAAAAGGCTGAAAAATGTTTGTATATGATACAAAATTTATTGCAATCTGTTTCTTTCAATGATAAAATGTATATAAAGGAGGTGCTTTGATAAATGAGTAAATTTTGTAAAAAGATATGTGTACTAGGAGTTTTTGCTTTACTATGTGCAACAGTTATTGGTATTCCTAAAAATGGAGAACATCCACCACTATTAGGAAGTATTAGCTCAAGTGAATTACTATAGTTTATAGTTAATGAAAGTGGCTATTTTAATATGGAGCTATCTATTTTAAAATAGCTCTTTTTACATATAGAATTAAAAATTAGTATAATAAAAGGACTGAGATTTTCTCAGTCCTTAGTTACATTAAATTCTGTTTACTCTATTATCTTTCTTTACTCTCAATTTCTTTGACAATTCTTTCAATGAAGTTATCTATAGAAATTGAACCCTCGTCTCCGTTTTTACGGCTTCTTACTGCAACTTCTTTATTTTCAGCTTCTTTTTCTCCTACAACTAAGATATAAGGAGCTCTTTCATTACGTGCTTCTCTAATCTTATAACCAATTTTTTCTGCTCTGTAGTCAACTTCAACCCTAATATTATTTTTCTTAAGTTGGGCATAAACTTCATCAGCATAGTCATGATACTTCTCAGAGATTGGAAGTAGTTTAACTTGAACTGGTGCAAGCCATACTGGGAATGCTCCTGCATACTTTTCAATAAGAAGGGCAAGAGTTCTTTCATAACAACCAATAGAAGTTCTATGAATAACATAAGGATATTTTTCTTGACCATCCTTATCTACATAAGTCATTCCAAATCTTTCAGCAAGAGAGAAGTCTATTTGAGCTGTAATTATAGTGTCCTCTTTACCATGAACATTTTTGATTTGAAGGTCAAGTTTAGGACCATAGAAGGCAGCTTCACCAACAGCTTCAGTATATTCAATTCCAAGATGATTTAAGATTTCTCTCATCTTATTTTGAACTGCATTCCAAGCTTCAGGTTCTCCAATATATTTTTCTTTATTATTTTCATCCCATAGAGATAATCTATAACTAATATCTTCTCTAAGACCTAGAGTATCAAGCATATAGTTAATCAAGTCAACTACCCCTTTAAACTCATCTTCAAGTTGATCTGGTCTACATGCAAGGTGACCTTCAGAAATTGTAAATTGTCTTACACGAATTAATCCATGCATTTCTCCAGAAGATTCATTTCTAAATAATGTAGAAGTTTCAGCATATCTTAGAGGTAAGTCTCTATAACTTTTAGATTCAGCTTTATAAACTGTGAATTGAAATGGACAAGTCATAGGTCTTAATGCAAATACTTCATTATCCTTTTCTTCATTACCTAGTACAAACATTCCTTCTTTATAATGATCCCAGTGTCCAGATATTTTATATAAATCACTTTTAGCCATTAATGGTGTTTTAGTTAAAAGGTAGCCTCTTTTTTGCTCTTCATCTTCAACCCATCTTTGAAGAAGTTGAACAATTCTAGCCCCCTTAGGCATTAGAAGAGGTAGACCTTGCCCTATTGGCTCAGAAGTAGTAAATAACTTTAGTTCTCTTCCAAGCTTATTGTGGTCACGTTTTTTAGCTTCTTCTACAGCTTCTAGGTATTCATCTAGTTCTGCTTTTTTTGTAAATGCAGTTCCATAAATACGAGCAAGCATTTTATTTTTTTCGTTTCCTCTCCAATAAGCTCCTGCAAGTTTAGTTAACTTGAAAGCTTTCACTGGTTTTGTAGTCATTAAGTGAGGACCAGCGCAAAGGTCAGTAAACTCACCTTGTTTATAGAAAGTTATGATTTCACCTTCTGGTAGATCTTCTATAAGTTCTACTTTATAAGGTTCATCTTGTTCCTTCATAAATTTAATCGCTTCTTCTCTTGGAAGTTGAAAACATTCAATTGATAAATCTTCCTTAACTATTTTTTTCATTTCAGCTTCTATTTTATCTAAATCTTCGTTAGAAAATCCACCTTCAAGGTCGAAGTCATAGTAGAAGCCATTATCTATAGCAGGTCCTATAGCAAGTTTTGCTTCAGGAAATAGTCTTTTAACAGCTTGTGATAATATGTGAGCAGCTGTATGTCTAAAAGCTCTTCTACCTTCATCCTCATTAAAAGTTAAAATATTCAATTCACAATCCTCTTTAACTATATAACGAAGGTCTACAGTTTTTCCATTTACTGTTCCAGCTGTTGCTACTCTAGCAAGTCCTTCGGAAATACTTTTTGCAATTTCGATAATACTCATTTCATTTTCTAATTCTTTAACTGATCCATCTTTTAAAGTAATTTTAATCATTTAAAAATCTCCCTTCTATATCTAATATTATAGCCTTGAACATACTCATTCCAACCTATGTGACAATGATATTTCTTTCAAATAAATAAAAAAACTCGTCACTTTTCCTAAAGAAAAGGGACGAGGTATACCCGTGGTTCCACCCAAATTGTCCTTAAACTTATTAAAATTAGATTATAAAGATAACTAATTTAACAAAGTGATATAAAGGACCGCTTTAAAAACTATAACGTAGTTAACGGACTTTATTAGAGTCACTCAGAGGTGGTCTTCAACATGATTTATTTAAAAGCAATTTCAGCTACTATGCTTTCTCTCTGTAAATAAAGTGACATATCTACTGTCCTCTTCATTGCGATAATATTATTAATTATTATTCTATTATATCATAAATCTTAAGTTATAATGCAGAAATTATTAACTTTATTTTAGCATATATATGTTTAATGTCAACATAAATTGTTAAGTAAATAAAGAATAATAAGAAAGGATTACATTTAATTTATATTTATGTAAATTTATAATATGTTAGCAAAATAAATAGTATAATTATATTAAGGATTGTTTAAAATTAAGAATTATTTAAGTGAAAATATATAATTAGAGGTGAGGATATACTATGAATCGTAATACTAATCTAAATGTTATGGATGAGATGTACTATAGTGATTTATGGATAAAATTATGCAAGAGAAGTAAAGATATTATTCTCACTAAGGATGAAATAGAAAAGTACAATGCTGAAGGAATTAAAAAGGGATATATTTATGATATATTTAATGAACCCAATGAAATAGCTAAAGATTATGTAGTTACTATGATAAATTGTGTAAGCAAGATTCCAGAAGGTGATAGATACAAGAATGGTAGTAAAGTAAACAAGGAATATTATGATAAACTTATTGATAATATGAATTTAAAAGAAATAAAGGACAAGATTTCTATAGAATATGGATTGGTGGTAAAGAGGGGGAGTATAAGAACATTTCCTACTAGTGATAGAGTGTTTAAGGGGGAAAAAGAATATGATTTAGATAGATTTATGGAAAGTGCTATATATGCAGCGGAACCTTGTATTATATATACTTTTAGTAAAGATGGAAAATGGTGTTTTTGCAAAACCTATAATTATTCAGGATGGATTAAAAAAGAAAATATAGCTCTTGGAAGTAAAAAAGAAATAGAAGAATATTGTAAATGTAAAGATTTCATTGTAGTTACAGGTAAAAAGATAAATCTCGTTTATAATCCTTTTATAGAGGCACTTAGAAATTTAGATATTGATATGGGAGTAAAACTACCTATAGAAACTAATTTGAGCAAGGAAGAATTAATTTATGATATGTATAGTGAAGGTAATTATGTAGTTAAATATCCGCTAAGAGAAAGTAATGGTGAACTAAAGTTTACTAATATTTTAATTCCATACAATGAAGATGTTCATAGAGGATATTTAAAATGTAATAGAAGTAATATATTAAAACAAATATTTAAATTCCAAGGAGAAAGATATGGGTGGGGTGGAGAATTCAATGGAAGAGATTGTTCTTCCCTTATCATAGATACCTTTAGAAGTTTTGGAATACATTTTCCAAGAAATAGTGGTGATCAATTAAAAAAATCTATTGGAAAAACATTGCTTGTTCATAAAGAAATGACTTATCATGAAAGAATGAAAATATTAGATAGCTTGAAACCTGGATCCCTTATATTTTTAAAAGGGCATGTAGCGATGTTTATAGGAAATTATAAAAATAGTCATTATATAATTCACGATGTAATAGGAGTATTTGTAAATAAAAAGGATTATGAAAAGAAAAATAAAGGGCAGAAGGAACAGGTTAATGAAGAAAAGATATACTTAGGAATAAAGGGGGTAACAGTATCTGAATTAAAAGAGATATACACTTCTAGTGGAGAACCATATATTGAAGAGATTATTGGAATTAAGGACATATTCAATTAAAGTTAGAAGCAAGTAATAGTAAAAAAATAAAATATAGAAAAGATTATTTAAGAAAGGGATAAACTAATGAATCAATGGCTATACGGAATAGATAAGGGAATAACTGATGCTGTACATTTTGGGTTACAGAATAAAATTTTTGATACTATAATGCCATTCATAACAAGGCTGGGAGATGCAGGGTTTATATGGATAACAATTAGCATTATTCTTATATGCACTAAAAAATATAGAAAAGTAGGAATAACAAGTTTACTAGCAATATCTATAGGCACAATTTTAACAGAGGGAGTAATAAAGCATTTAGTGGAGAGAGTAAGACCCATTATTGCATATCCTATAGATAATCCTCTAATAAAACTGCCTATTAGTTTTTCTTTTCCATCAGGGCATACTGCATCTTCTATAGCTGTAGCATATGTACTTTCCACATATATTAAGAGGTATAAGTTTTATTTTATATCTTTGGCAGTTTTAATAGGTTTTTCTAGAATATATTTGTATGTTCATTATTTTTCTGATGTGTTAGGTGGAGCAGTAGTTGGACTTGTAAGTGGAATTCTAGCTGTGTATATAATGGGGAAAATTAATAATAGAAAAGAAAATATTTTGGAATATTAGCATATAAAATAACTAAAGGGTTGTCTCAAAATAAGCTAAATTTTATTAAAGTACAAGCTCAACACTTAGTAAGATTTAGTGAATTATTTTGAAATAACCCTTATAAATAGTCTTTGTAATTGGTTAAAGTTATAAAATTCAATTGTTAATTTATAAAACGAATAGCAGCTGAATCGTGCTTTAAAGGTCTAAATACATATCCTTGAGCTTTTAAACCTTCAAGAATTTTTGGCATTGCATCTAATGTGGTATATTTGAAGTTTGTATCATGCATTAATATATTAGCTGTATTAACGTTAGAGCTACCATTAAGAACACTTTTTATTATACTTTTTTCATCCAATGTTACCTTAGTAGCATCTGAAGAATCAACATTCCAGTCAAAATAGGTGTACCCACGATGTTTTAGAGCTTTAAAAATACAATGAGGCATATTTTTATGTTCACTCATATATCCTGTATTTGAACCTCCTGGGAATCGTAAAATTTTAGAGGGTTCTTTACCGGTTATTTCTTTTAGCTTATTATCAAGAGCTTCCACATCACTAATAAAGGCTTTAGTAGATGAATAAATCTTTTGATAATTATGACTATATGTATGATTAGCAAGAACATGTCCACGATTAACGATTTCCCTATAAATATCATCAAAACCTTCTTTGTATATTACAAAAAAAGTCGCTTTAGCATTGTATTTGTCAAGTACATCTAACAGTTTCAAGGTATTAGATGAAGGCCCATCGTCAAAGGTTAAATGAGCAATCTTTTTTTGTGACATTGCCTTATCATAAGTGGATTGTTTTTCACTTAGTTCTTTTTCTAACTTAATATTTTCTGCAAGTATAGAGTTGTTAGACGATGATAAAGAATCGATTTCTTTTAATAGATTACTTTGCTTACTAGAAGCTACGAACATTTTTGTTGTTGCTAATATTGATATAAAAAAACATAAACATAAAGCTGATAAGGATATAATACTTAATATGGAGGGTTTCTTTCTTCTTCTAATATTCCCTTTTGATGATTCAAAATTAATATTGTAATTCATGATTTTAGCTCCTTATGTTAATTATTAATTTCAGCAAGTTCGTCAAGTAAGGCATCTAAATTTGAACCTGACTCTAGCAAGTTCTTATTTGCTTTATGTAAATTAGCCTTTGTAGCTTTAAGGGATTCTATTTCAGTAGATAATTCATTATTTTTAAACTGGTATTCTTTCTCCTTTGCATTAGCAAATACTGAAATTCCTATAAATATGAAGCAAAATATAGAAGCCATTACACAGAGTTTACCCTGTGAGTTATTATGTTTTTTAGAATGAAATAAAGTATTTTTCATAAGAATCTCCTTTAATTAGTTATTATGTTTTATACTAATAATTATAAAGGATATATTATGTATAATCATTACGAAAAAGTAACAATTTGAAAATTTTTTTATTATTTTTTATAGTAAAAAATACATTTATAAAATTAATTGAGTGAATTTAAGGAGAAGGTATAAGTATGTATATTAATATGCCAAGGTATATAGAGAATTGTATTAATGACATAGAAAGAAATGGATTTGAGGCTTACATAGTAGGTGGGTGTGTAAGAGATAGTATTATAGGAAAAAAGCCTAATGACTGGGACATATGTACCTCAGCAACTCCAAAGGAAATAAAGGAAATATTTATAGATAAAAAAACTATAGATGTAGGAATTGAACATGGAACAGTGGTAGTATTAATGGAAAATGAAACAGTAGAAATAACTACATTTAGAGTAGATGGGAATTATTCCGATGGGAGAAGACCAGATAGAGTAGAGTTTACTTCAAAACTTAGAGATGATTTAGGAAGAAGAGATTTTACTATAAATGCTATAGCTTATAATCATAAAATAGGAATAATAGATTATTTTAATGGAATTAAGGATATAGAAAATAAGGTTATAAGGTGTGTAGGAGAACCAAATAAAAGATTTAAAGAAGACTCATTAAGGATAATGAGAGGATTAAGATTTTTGGCACAGTTAAACTACAAAATAGAAAAAGAAACTCTAATTGCCATAGAGAATAACAAGGAGCTTCTTAAGAAAATTTCTAGGGAAAGAGTAATTGTAGAGTTAAATAAGCTAATACTATCTGATTACCCTGGTGATGGAATTAAATATATGCTTAGTTTGGGTATTATGCCTATATTAGTACCTTATCTATATAAAGATGAAGAAAAATATATTTATGATTCCTTTAAGGTAAAAGAATGTATTAAGGTTATAGAAGGATGTCCTAAAAAACTTTATGTGCGATTAACTGTATTTTTGTACTACATATTAAAAAGTAATAAAGATGAAAGTGATATAAGAATTCATTATAAAGGAGATACATCTAAGTTAATACCTAAACAAGACATAAAGATAAGCATTAAATGTGAAGAAATTCTTAAAGAACTACATTATGACAATAGGACAATAAAGAATGTAAGTACACTTATGGCATATTATGATACTCCAATTTATGAAGATAAAGTGTATCTTAAAAGACTATTACAAGGGACAGGATTAGATGTATTAGGAGAATTAATAATTATAAAATATATAACAAAAATATTTTTAAAAGAAGAAAACTTAGAAATGATAACTCAATTCAATTTAAATAAGATGAAAATAGAATTAATTTTAGATGAAATTATGAAAAATGAAGAAGCCTATAGGAAGACTGACTTGAAAATTACAGGAAAAGATTTAATAAATTTAGGGATAAAAGAAGGCATAGTAATAGGAAAAATATTAGATGAATTATTAGAAATGGTTATTAAAGATCCTAAATATAATGATAAAGAAAAGTTAACTATATATGTAAAAGAAATATATGAAAAGTATAAAAGCAATGAAAATAAATAAAAAAAATAAGACCGCTATGATTTAATCAATTAGTTAATCATAGGGTCTCTTACCTTATCTATATTCATGGTGTTTAGGATTTGCTGAAACTTTTTCTACAGCCCTAATAACTTGAGCAGTTATAGAAATTTCTTCTTGCTTGTCAATTTCATTTAAAGCAGTAGTATAAATTTTACCTTCTTCACTAACCACATACTTGGGTTTTATAGAATTTAGGGCAAGAGCAGACATATCATCAAGGCACTTTTGGCAAGTACAAATATTAGGATAATCTTTAAGCACACTTTTTAAAACATATTCAACTTGATCTTCTGCATAATTTTTGTAAGGTGGCATAAAAAAATTCCTTTCTAACATAAGTCTATTGGTAATTATTTTTAATTACCAATAGACTTTAATTAATTATTTTAAGTAAAATTATAATTCCATTTTCTTAACGTTTTCTGGGATTATAAGATCTGCAACTGTTGCATTTTTTACATCTTCAATAGTAGCTTCTGGTCCAAGTTCCTTAAGAACAAGACCTTCTGAAGTTACTTCAAGAACTGCCATTTCAGTAATAATTAAGTTTACTTGATGAGCAGCAGTTAAAGGAAGTGTACATTTCTTTAATATTTTTGGATTACCTTTAGCTGTATGTTCCATAGCTACTATAACTTTTTTAGCTCCAACAACTAGGTCCATAGCTCCGCCCATTCCAGGAACCATTTTACCAGGAATCATCCAGTTTGCAAGGTTTCCTTCTTGATCAACTTCTAAAGCTCCAAGTACAGTAGCAGCAACATGACCGCCTCTGATTATTCCGAAAGATACAGAAGAATCAAAGAATGCAGCTCCAGGGATAACAGTAACATGTTGTCCTCCAGCATTTACTAGGTCTTTTTGCTCTTCTCCAGGAGCAGGAGCAGCACCTATTCCTATGAATCCATTTTCAGATTGTAATGTTACATCTATGCCTTCTGGTATATAGTTAGCTACCATTGTTGGAAGACCTATACCTAGATTAACTACGTCTCCATCGTTAAGTTCTTTTGCAACTCTTTTAGCAATGACTTCTCTTATCATGTTCTTATCCATGTTAGTTCTCCCCCTTTACTATATAGTCAACAAAGATATATGGTGTCATAACTACGTTTGGATCTATATCTCCAACTTCTACAAGCTCTTCAGCTTGAACGATTACAGTATCTGCAGCAGTAGCTATTAAAGGATTGAAGTTTCTTGTTGCTTGATTGTAGTATACGTTTCCTTTTTTATCAACCTTTGAACCGAATAAAAGAGCAACATCTGCTTTAAGAGGTTTTTCAAGAATGTATTCTTGTCCATCAACAGTAATAACTTCTTTACCGTCTTGTACAATTGTTCCAAGGCCAGTTGGAGTTAAGAATCCACCAAGACCAGCTCCGCCACATCTGATTCTTTCAGCAAGAGTTCCTTGAGGTGATAATTCTACTTCCATTTCTCCAGAATTCATTTGGTTTCCAGTTTCTTTGTTTGTACCAATATGTGATGCAATAGTTTTCTTAACTTGTTTGTTAACTATTAACTTACCAATACCTCTATCTGGAAATCCAGTATCGTTTGCTATGATAGTTAAATCTTTAACGCCTTTTTTAACTAAAGCATCTATAATAGCTTCTGGAGTACCTACAGCTAAAAATCCACCTATCATAACAGTCATTCCATCTTGAATTTTAGCAACTGCTTCATCAATTGAAATAAGTTTATTCATATGTTAAACCCTCCATAAATAAAAAATTTTCTTCCATACTAGTTTACCCCTAATTTAAATATTTTGCAATGTGTAAAGGCTGATTAAATTTTTAATTAAAAAACTAATGAAAGTATTCATTTTTAATTATTAAGGTCTAATTTTGTTAAATATTACACGAAATACTTAAAACTATATTTTCATATAATATATACATTTAGATAAATAGGTATACATAGAGCTATTTTTATATGAAACTATATACCAATATAAATATGAAACTAGTTACCTAGGAAACTATATAAATATATAACTAGTTAACTAGTTGTTCTCGCCACAAGGGTTTCAGGGATTTTGCCATTTTGCAAGTAGGAAAATAGCCATCTAAAACATGATAATTTGGTAGATTTATTATAGATAATTTAACTAAAATAATGGATAGGTATAGTGAGGATTAAATATTTATAAATAGCCAATGATATTAAAAAAGAATCATTGGCTTATGTTATAATTAGGTAATAATAAAGGAAGAAAGTAATTATAAGAGATTGTGAAATATATAAGGATATTTAAAGGTTAGGAAGTGAGATTTTGGGAATTAGATTTATTTACGGTAGAGCAGGTACAGGTAAGAGTTATACCTGTATTGAAGAAATCTATGAAAAATCCTTTGATAATAAAGCTCCATTAATATTAATAGTTCCAGAGCAGTTATCCTTTAGAGCAGAAAAGGCTCTCATTGAAAGGATTGGTGCCACTGGAATAAATAATGTACATCTTTTAAGTTTTAAAAGATTAGCGTTTACTATTTTTAATGAAGTTGGTGGAGTAACTCATAAGTACATGAATGATACAGGAAAAGCAATAATTGTAGGAAGAGCTATAGATGAGGCAAAAGATAAACTTAGCATATTTAAACAAGCTACAAAACAAAAAGGTTTTATAGATAAAATCATAGGAGTACTTACCGAATTTAAAAGACATAAAATTACTCCACAGACTCTTAAAGATTTAAAGGAAAATGTGGATGAAAGTTCACTACTAGTGGATAAGTTAAGTGATATTGAAGCAATTTATTCAAAGTTTCAAGATAAACTTAGTGAAGGATATTTTGATCCTGAAGATAATTTAACCATTTTAAAAGGAAAGATTGAAGAAAGTAGGTTTTTAAAGGGAGCAGAGGTGTGGATAGATGAATTTAGTGGCTTCACTCCTCAGCAATATGACATCATAGGAAAACTTTTAAGAGTTTGTGCCAATGTCAATATAACAATACCTTATGGTGGGGATGAGGTCACGGATAAAAATGAGGATACTAATCCTTTTTATCCAATTTATACTACAGAAGAAAAGCTTACAAAACTTGCGCAAGATTATGGATACTATCCTAAAAATAATCTTCATTTACACATTGGACATAGATTTAAAGAAAGTGAGGAATTGTCCTTCTTAGAGGAAAACTACTTTAATAATAGGGGGAAAGCATTAAAAGCTCCTACAAAAAATATAAGTATATTTAAAGCTCAGAATCCCTATGGAGAAGTAGAATATGTAGCCAAGGAAATCTTGAAACTAATTAGAGAGAAGGACTTTAGATATAAGGACATTATAGTTATAAGTAGAGATTTGGAAAATTATAAGGACATAGTTAGGGTAATATTTGAAGAATATGAGATTCCATTTTTTATTGATGATAAGGAAGATATAGCTTCAAATCCACTGGTTGTATATATTACTTCACTTTTAAACATATTTTCTAAAGGCTTTAGAGATAATTCCATAGTTAATTATTTTAAAAGTGGTTTTGCAAATTTATCACCATCAGAAGTAGATTTACTAGAGAATTATGTTCTAGAGTATGGCATTAAAACTAGGAAAAAGTGGATAGATGATAATGAGGAGTATTGGAGAGAAAGCTCTAAGTATGAGAATATAATAGAGATAAAAAATAAAGGAATAGAGCCTCTCATTAAATTAGAGGAGAAATTAAAAGGTAAACATAAGGTTAAAGATATTTGCTCAAGTATTTATAAATTCTTAGTTGATAATAGAGTTTATGAAAATGTCAATGAATATATAGAGAAATTTAAAAGAGATAATAATCTTTTATTAGTGGATGAGTATAGTAGTATCTGGAATATGCTTATTGAGCTTTTAGATCAGTTTGTAGATATTCTTGGAGAAGAAGTGGTGACCATTGAAGAGTTTAATAATATCCTATCTATGGGGATATCCCATAATAAAATGGGGTTAATTCCTACATCTATGGATCAAGTAGTAGTAGGAAGTGCTGAGAGAATAAAGGCTCAAGAGGTAAAGGTAGCCATAGTTGTTGGTGTAAATGATGGGGTACTTCCAAGGATTACAGGAGATGAAGGTCTATTTAATGATAATGATAGAATAGTGTTTAAAAATAATAATATAAGTGTGGCAGATAATAGTTTTGAACTAGCCTTTGGAGAACAATATTTAATATACAATTTGCTAAGTATTGCAAGTAATCTATTATATATTACTTATCCAATTGCTGATTTAGAAGGAAAGACTAAGAGATATTCCATGGTGATTCCAAGGCTAAAAGCCTTATTTCCTAATGTTTTGGAGAATACAGATATATTAAAGGATGAAGTAGGAGAAGATGAAAAAGGTATAGTAGGAAAGACTCCTACCTTTAATAATTTAATAAAAAAGCTCCATGAATATATAGAGAAAGATGAGATAACAGACCTTTGGAAGGAGATATATAGATATTATTATAAGGAGCCAGAATATAGAGAAAAACTTCTTAAGGTAATAAGTGGCTTTACTTATAAAAATCATATAGAAGCCATAGGTAAAGATAAAATAAGGCAATTATATGGGAAAAGTCTTAGTGTGTCTAAAATAGAAGCCTATGCCAATTGTTCCTTTGGTTATTTTGTAAAGTATGGTCTTAAAGCTAAGGAAAGAAAGATTTATACCTTTGCACCCCTGGATTTTGGAAATCTAATTCATGAAGGCCTTGAAAAGTTTTCTAAAAGAGTAGAGAAAGAAAAAGCCGCATGGGGAACTTTAGATAAAGAATTTTGCGAAAGGGTTATAAGTGATGTTATTGGAGAGCTTATAAACTCCGAGGAACATAGAATATTAAAAAGTTCTAAGAGATATGAATATATAGCTACAAGGGTAAAAAGAATTTTATATAGAATGGTGTTAATCATTAATGAACAGATGGAAAGGGGAACTTTTCAACCTCTTGGCTATGAAATTTCCTTTGGTTTTGAAAAAGACGATTATTATCCACCTATACCAATAACTTTATCCACAGGAGAAGTAGTAAAATTACAAGGAAAGATTGATAGAGTGGATAAAACCTCAATAGATGGGGTTAATTATTATAGAGTTGTGGATTATAAAACAGGAAAAATAGACTTAGATATAAATGATGTATATAATGGTTTAAAAATTCAGTTACTAACTTATTTAGATGCAATTTTAACCCTTGAGCAAGAGAAAATGTCTAAAAATCCAGTGGTATCAGAAGGAAAAGGAAGAACTATGCCAGGAGCTATGGTATATCTTTCTGTGGATGATCCAATAATGGATGGGTCTAAAAAACTTACCATGGAGAATTTAGAAGAAGAAGTATTAAAGGCGTTAAAAATGAAGGGAATCGTCATAAGAGATTTAAAGGTAATTAAGGAAATGGATAAAACCATAGAAAAAGGGGGAACCTCTTCCATAATTCCTGTAGCTTTAAATAAACCCAAAAAGGGTAGTAATGAAGCCGAATTTTCAAAGAATAATAGCTCAGTGATAACCTATGAAGGTTTTAACGTGCTAAGAAGTCACATGAAGGAAAAGGTTAGAGAAATCTGTGAAGATATGTTAGAGGGAATTATAGAAGTAACTCCATGTAAAAACGGAAAAAGCTATTACTGTGAATTTTGTGAGTTTTCTTCTATATGTCAGTTTGATGAAACCATGGGGATTAATAATTTTAAAGTAATGCCTAGAAGAAATAAAAAAGAACTTCTTCAGCAGCTTGAAGTAGAGGGAAAAGGAGGTGAAGGTAATGAGTAGTGTAAAGTGGACAGAGGACCAACAAAAGGCCATTGATATTAGATATAGAAACACATTAGTATCTGCAGCAGCAGGTTCTGGAAAAACTGCAGTTTTAGTTGAAAGAATTATAAAAATTATCACAGATAGAGATAATCCTGTGGATATTGATAAATTACTTATAGTAACCTTCACTAATGCAGCAGCGGCAGAGATGAGAGAACGTATAGGAGAAGCTATTAATAATAGAATTAAAGAGGAGCCTAATAATAGAAACCTCCAAACTCAATTAATACTTCTTAATAAGGCAAGTATATCAACTCTTCACTCCTTTTGTTTAAACCTAATTAAAAATAACTTTCATCAATTAGATATAGAACCAAACTTTAGAGTTGGGGATACTACGGAGATAAATCTTTTAAAGGTAGAAGCCCTAGAAGAACTTATGGAAGGGAAATATATTGAAGGAAAAGAGGAATTTATAGAGCTAGTAGAGAGTTATTGTGATAATAAAAGTGATAGAGCTTTGGCAGAAATGGTGCTAAGATTATATAACTTTTCTATGAGTATGGGTGCTCCTGTCGCTTGGTTAAAAGCCAAAGCTGAAATTTTCAATGTGGGTGAAGATTTTTCCTTTGAAAAATTACCTTTTAAGGATGCCTTACTAAAGGAATTAAGAGAAGATATAATAAATGCTTTAGAGATAAATAATGAAGGGTTAGATTTTGTACTAAATAATCCTATTACTTATAAATATAAGGATACGTTTGAAAATGATGGAGAAATATTAGAGAGAACTTTAACAATAATTGAAGGTGAACTAAAGGAAGATAGACAATACATTGAAGAAACTGGTTTTGGAAGAATTCCAACTTTAACAAAGTTAACAGAGGAAGAGAAAGTAATACAAAAAAAAGCCAAGGATTTAAGAGATGCTGCTAAGGAAATATATGTGGAGGTAAAGAGTAAGATATTAAATGCTACTTCTGAGGAAAATATTAAAATTACTAAAAAACTTTATCCACTAATGAAGGAGCTAACAAACCTAGTAATAGAATTTAAAGATATTTTTGATAAGAAAAAGAGAGAAAGAGGTATCATAGATTTCAATGACCAGGAACATTTTGCCCTTGAAATTTTAAGAGATAAGGAAGATAAAAATAAACCATCAAGCATTGCTTTAGAGCTTAAAGATAAATTTGAAGAAATACTAGTAGATGAATATCAAGATTCAAATAGTGTTCAGGAAGAAATAATCAATCTTATTTGTAGAACAGAAAAGGATACAAGAAACGTATTCATGGTTGGAGACTTAAAACAAAGTATATATAGGTTTAGAATGGCAAAGCCCGAGCTATTTAAAAATAAGAAGGAAACCTACACTAAAAATGGAGATGATTATAATGCTCTTATTACTCTCCATAAAAATTTTAGAAGTAGAAGAGAGGTTATAGACGGGATAAACTATATCTTTAATGCTGTTATGAGTGAGGATGTAGGGGAACTAGCCTATGATGAAAGTGAAGAGCTAAAGGTTGGAGCCAGTTATAAAGAGTTTTCAGGTGAAGGTAATATTGGTGGAGAGGTGGAATTTAACCTTATAAACCTTGATTATGAAGATGTTGAAGCTAATGAAAATAATGAAATAGAAGAAGAGCTTCAAGAACAAAGTGATATCACAAATAGTGAGGAAGAACTGGATAAAGAAGAACTAGATTCCATGCAGCTAGAGGCTAGATTCGTGGCAAAACGAATAAGAGAGTTAATGGAGCATCACGGGGAAAATTCATTAAAGGTATATGATAAGAACTTAGATGATTATAGAAGAGCTACCTATAAGGATATGGTTATTCTTTTAAGGTCAAGTAATAAGCTTTCTCCTATATTTATAGAAGAATTCAAAAGAGTAGGAATTCCTCTTTTCTCAGAAGGGGGAGGGGGGTATTTTGATACTCTTGAAGTAAAGACAGTTATAAGTGCTTTAGAAATTATAGATAATATAGTACAAGATATTCCTCTAATTGCTGTATTAAGGTCACCTATTGGTGGATTCACTACAGAAGAGTTAGCAGATATAAGAATTTCTAATAAAAATGTGAGTTTTTATCATGCCATGGTAGGCCTTTTAGATTATGAGAAAAAGGATTATGAAGATGAAAACCTTAGTGATACCCTTAAAGAAATCTATAATAATACCGCTCTAAAAATAAAAATAAAAACTTTCCTAGATAAAATAAATAACTGGAGATTAGAAAGTAAATATACCCCTATAAATCAGCTCATATGGGAAATCATAACGGATACAGGCTACTACGGTTATGTGGGAGCATTGCCTGGAGGAGAGCAAAGACAGGCTAACTTAAAAATTTTGTTTAAGAGAGCTAAGGATTTTGAAAGAACTAGCTATAGAGGATTATATAACTTTATAAACTTTATAAGTAATATAAAAACTAGTAGTGAAGATATGGGAAGTGCTAAAATCATAGGAGAAAATGAAGATGTAGTAAGAATCATGAGTATTCATAAAAGTAAGGGCTTAGAGTTTCCTATAGTATTTCTTTGCGGTCTTGGAAAGAGGTTTAATGAAGGTGATTTAAAAGGCAAGATACTATTCCACCATGAATTAGGTTTTGGACCTACTTATATTGATTTAGATAATAGAGTTAGTTATAACACATCTCAAAGGGAGTTTATAAGCAAAAAAATTCAAGGGGAAAACAAGTCAGAAGAGATGAGACTTTTATATGTTGCCCTAACTAGAGCAAAGGAAAAATTAATCTTAGTTGGAAGTGGTAAGGCTCTAGATAAGAAAATTGAAAAATGGTCTGGGGCAGGTATAGATGAAAATGGAAGTATAAAATCAACCTATGTAAAAAATCAAAAAAATTACCTGGATTGGATAGGAGCTTCTCTTATAAATCATAAAGCTGGAGAACCCCTAAGGCATTATAATGAAAATATTATAAATGAAGATTTCAAAGAAGATCATAGTAGGTTTAAGGTAGCTATATATCCTAGAGAAATTTTTCAAGAAATAGAGGATGCAGCCTTAGAAGAAGTGCCGGTAAAGGAAAAAATAAATAAACTTTTAGATAATGCTGATGAAAATATAAGTAAAGATTATTATAAAGTAATTAAAGAAAGATTAGAATTTACTTATAAATATGAGGAAGCAACAAAGCTGCCTACGGTAATAACTGTTACAGAGTTAAAAGAGCTTCACAATAAGGTACAAGAAACCAATAGAGAAAATAATCTATATATAGAAGGTGATGGTTTAGATGAAGATAACTATAAAACTATAACCTATGGAGATGAAGTAGAAGGACCGAGAAAGTTTAGGCCTCTAATGCAAACACCACTATTTCTTCAAGAAAAAAAAGGATTAACTCCATCAGAGGTGGGAACTGCTTATCACAATATAATGCAAAGATTAGACCTAAGTGGTGACCTTGCTAAAGATGACATTACAAGGCAAATTAATACCATGGTAGAGAAGGAGCTAATAACCTTTGAAGCAGCAAAATCAGTTAAGGTAGATAAAATTCTTAAGTTTTTACAGAGTAACATAGGAAAAAAAGTAATAGAAGCTTTTAAAGAAAACTCTTTAAAAAGAGAGCTGCCTTTTAGAGTGGAAATCAATGCTTCTACTATTTATCCTAATGTTAGTAAAGAAACTTACTTAGAAGAAAAGATGCTTTTAAGAGGAGTTATAGACTGTTACTTTGAAGAGGGAGAAGAAGGGATTATTTTAGACTATAAAACTGATTATGTAAAACCAGATAATATAGAAGAAATTAAAGAAAGATATAAAGTGCAATTAGATTATTATAGTAAAGCTATAAAAGATGCCTTTAAGAAAGAAAAAGTAAAGAAATACTTATACTTATTTTCACTAGATAAAGAAGTTGAAGTAGAATAAAGTAAGATAGTTTTTAATACTAGATATAATTATTTGATTGAAAGAGGGATACTATGATTGATAGATATATCTTAATGGATAAAGACCTTGAAGTGGGTGAATTAACCTATAATGTCGCTGATAAAAAGTTTAGTTTTAATAGGTATGAAAATGTAACAAATAGAACTCATCTTCCCTTGGGAATGTACAGCTATATAAATTGGAATCATAATTACAAACCTACCCATGATGATATAGTATTTTGGCTATCAGATAGAGTGGTTCCAAAGGAAAGACAAAATATAGATGAAATACTTAGAGTTATGGGATTAATAGATTATGATATGTGGGAGTTATGTAGAAGAACAAGAGCCATGTGTATGGAAGATTACTTTTGGCTTAGTAAGGGTGAGAAATTTGAAGAAGTTCATATAAGATATTTATCTGAGCATGGAAGAATAAAAGAAACTCCAATACCTTTTCCAGTAGAGGAATATCCCCCAGAATATATTGTAACTAAGGATGGAAAGATAACAAAAAATTTAGTGAGGTAAGAACCTCACTAATTTTTTTGTAGTAAATTAACCTTTTAAAAAGGAATTTTATGTATTTTGTAGAATAAGTTATTCAATTAAAGTATTGGAGTTGAGTACTTATGGAAGAGGTAAATAAAACACTAGTAACTTCATTGTATAATAAAATAAACTTGTATCTAGATATTGTAGAGATATTTGAATATTTACAGAAAGAGTTTTTAAGCTATTTTAAATATGATAGCTCTATTACAGAGTCTATGACAAAGGAATTCATTGGTGATTTTAATACCTTTGTTATAGTAGAAGAAAAGGAAAGAATTGAAGAGGTTTTTCATAAAGTATATACTAGTGAAGATCATAAGGTAAGTAGCCATGCTTTAAGTAAGGAAGTAAAAATAGATAAGAAATTCATCCATGATATTTTAGATAGTATAGAAAAAAATATAAATTCTAGGTTAAATCTATTTAAAAAGAAATGTGAGCTAGAGGTGTATACATTTCACATGAAGCATGATGAGAAAGAAATATATAATGAACTAAATAGATATATTTATGAGGATATGGAAGGGATATTATCATACATAGAAATAGGAGTTGTTCAGCTTAAAAACATTGTAATGAATGCTTTAAATGAAGAAATAAAGTCTTATCATAGGTTTATTTGGAATACAGTCAAAGAATTAATAATTGATTTAAGGGGAAAAGATACCTTAAATAAGGGTGATATTTCAGATAAAATAATTATTAAAGAAGATGAGATTTTATATTCCTTAGATATATTAAAAGAAAAGATATCAGAAGTAGTAAGGAAAGAATTTATAGAAGTACTACTTAACTTAATTAATGAAGCCTTTGGAGATGAATTTACTAAAAGAATAAAAGTTTATAAAAAAGAATTAAATAAATATTTAGCCAAAGAAATTTGTGAATCAAATTTAACTAAAATAGAATCAGTAGGATATGCAACTACTTACGATAATTCTATGAAAAATAGAGAATATACCATAGGATATAAGGTGTTTTCCTTAGAGCATGACTTTTTAAATATGATGATGAATATAAGTAAATTTAGCTTTGATGAAATAACAGATGAAATAGAACTCAGTATAAACAGTATATTTTATAATGAATTTACTAGACTAATTTATTATATAAATAGTGAAGAAGAGTTTTATGCCATGTGTAGAAGTTTTCAAGATAAGTTTAATTATATAACTTGTGAAATTATTAAATCTTCATTAAAGTCCATAAAGGATAATTATTATAACTCTATTATAGATATACTCATGGATAATATGAAATCTATCAGTGGTATTAATGTTTTTAAATCTATAGATAGCTACAGAGGAAATATAAAAGTATATAATCAAGGCTTAATTATGGATTTATATAATAAATGGAATAAGATGTATGGTAATTATAATGAGCTAAAGAAGTACTGTATAGATATATCTAATATATTAATTTTAGATGAAAAAGATATTTTAAAGGAGTATTTTCAGTTGGATTTTAAAGAAGATAGTATATTCAAAGGTGAATATTACTGTGACTTTAAGGCATTGGAAAGAAAAAAGGAAGAACTTTATAATAATATAGTTTTAATAAAAGAAAAACTATTAAAGACTCTTCAAGGAGATTTTACAACTTATTTTGATCATTTATTTCAAAGTATAGGAAAAAATTTAGAATATGCAAAATCAGAAGAAAGATATTATAATTTTAAAATTAAACCAAGTGATATGTAAAAAGAGTAGATAAGCTGGTTTGTATGCAGTTTATCTACTCTCGTTTATTATACAAGAAATAGCTAGAGGTAGTTATGTTAGTAGAAATGTGATTATATTTATCATCTTCATGTAGCTTTTTATATTCAAGGGATTTTTCTTTAAAATCTTTATTTCCATCCATGGAGTATAAGGCATCATAGACTATAGATGCATCCAGGTATCTTTTCCTTTCAATAAGAGAAGTAATACATTTATTGAAATGTTTTATAGATACTTTATATTTATTTTGCTTAAAATACACATATCCCATTATGAAATCATAATCAATCCTACTAGATTCTCTTAAGATTCCATAATTAATAGATTTTTTCTTAGTTATAATATCACTTATTTTATTTGTGTTATAAAGTAGTACAAGTTCACAAATTTTAAATATATTTGTAATATTAGGGTCTTCAAATTTATCGAAAACTTCATTAATGGTATCATAGGCTTTATCTATTTCATTTTTATATAGATAGGCATTAAAAAGATTGATATAGCATTTGCCAGATTCAAAGAGATTATCTATATAATAAAAAAAGAATATGGCTTTTTTAATATGTTCAATTGCTTTTTCATAATTTTTAATAGAAAAGTAAGCAATATTCAGATTTGAATGTATAAGTGCAAGAACTGTTGTAGGTATAGTGTCAAGATTATTTTTTAAAAACTCTCCGTAGAAACTAATAGCTTCTTCATATTTGTATGTATAAAGATAATAGGCACCTATATTATTGATAATAATAAAATAAGTTTTTATATTTTTTAAATTATATGCATCTAAGTAATTCAATGCTTTAATGAGATAATTATAATTTTCTACATCAGAAAAGGAATCTATAACTAATCGTCTAAAAGTAGTTATAGCAATAGCTAAGTTTTCTGCATATAAGGGCTTTAAATCATCCCTTAAAAGATAAAAAAGACCTTCACATTTTTCTAGAAGAGCTTTACTTTCTTCTTCTAAATCAAGTTTGTAGTAACTTAATCCTAGATAATAGGTAGTGATAAAGTCATAGGGCGTAATTGTATCTATGATTTTATTATATTCTTTATTTACATATAACTCCTTTAGATTTCTGCTTATGGATGAAACAGATACATTACATGGAGAAGTATCCTCGCATAATAAATCACTCATTGATAGATTTAAAACCTTTGATATATGCGTTAATTGAGGAATTGAAGGATAAATGTAACCATTTTCAATCTTGCTTAAAGTGGTTCTATCAAGAATGTCACAACTTAAATCGTTTTGAGTAAGCCTAGCCCCTTTACGAGAAGTTTTAATTTTAAGTCCAATACTATTTTTCAAAAAATCACCCTTTAAAATTTTTATTTTAACTGAAACTCAATGTTAATAATATTATTATAACTTAAATTAGTAAAATATACTACAAATTGTAACAAAAATATGTATATTATTAAGTAAACTTTATATATTATTAAATAAAAAAATAGAAAATAATGCATAAAATTCGTCATGTGAGCTATTTTCACAAAAATAAAAAAATAAGGATTATAGATAGGAAAATTACAAATAATAAGTAAATAGGAAAGCAAGTTTTATGCAGTAAGAAAACAAGAGAAATATAACAATATTTGAGGTTTTTAGTATATTAAAAAAATATATATAATAGTATTAAATTGAAAGTAAGGAGTGAAAAGTATGAAAACTTATCTATTAAGAGTAAGTAAGATTATTATATGTATGTCAATTATTTTAGGACTTACAGGAGTAATTCTATATGAAAATAATAAACCTTTTGATGGAGAGGTTGCTCTATTAGAGTATTAATATTACATTTTAAAAAATAAAAAGATGTTTAATTATAAAACTTATAGGAGAAACATATGGAGAAAAGGAAGAGAATTTCTAAGAAAGATATTACGTTGATCTTTAGAGCGTTGTTATATATTAAGAACTATAAAATGAAATTTGCTATACTTTTATTATCAATATTTACAGTTATACTCTTGGGGATTATTCAACCATTAGTTTCAGGTAAAATTATTGAAGATTTATCTTTGAAGAATTACGACAATATCAATAATGGATTGGTATTCTTATTAATTATATATGTTGCAAATAGTTTTATAAATTTCATAAAGGGGTATATGGAAAGTGAAATAAGTAATGGAATTATTAAAGATTTAAGACTTGAAATGTATGATAAGATATTAAATTTGTCAATGGATGTATTTAATAGAGTAAAGATTGGTGAATTTATATCTAGATTACAAGGAGATATATACACAGTGGCTAATATTATTACTAGTCAATTGGTAAATATTATAATAAATGTTGTAAATGTATTGGTTTTAGGAATTGTAATATTTAGAATCAACTGGATTTTGGCTTTAATAGTAGTAATTAGTTTTCCGTTAACATATATTTCATTCCTACTATTTGGAAGCAAATTAAGAAAAGAAAATAAAAAATTAATAAAAATAAATGATAATTACTTTACAGTAATGCAACAATCATTATATGGAATCAAACATATTAAGACTTTGGGATTAAAAAAAGAAAACTATAACATATTTAATAAAGTTTCAACCAGTTTAAGGAATAAGCAAGTTTTTATAGCATTAATAACTCTCATTTCTACTAATATTACGATGCTGATAACATGTGTAAACAACATAATTATTTTAGGTGTAGGTGCATTTTTTGTGAAAATGGGTAGTTTAAGCATTCAGTTTTATTTAGCTTTTGGATCATACTCTAATCAATTTTCACAAGCTATTATTTCGCTTACTAAAGTAAACTCAGATATTCAGCAAATGTTAGCTTCCTTAGAAAGAATATTTGATTTATTAGACAATAAGAATCTTTCTCAAGAAGTTTTTGGTAGTAAAGAATTAGATAATATAAAAGGGCAAATAACATTAGAAAATGTGTATTTTGCATATGAAGAAAATAAAGACATACTGCAGAATGTTAGTCTAACAATAAAACCTAATAAACTCACTGTCATAGTAGGCGAAAATGGGTGTGGAAAATCAACAATTTTTAATATATTATCCGGATTGTACAAGGTGAGAGAAGGAAATATATTTATTGATGGAATTGAAATTAATGATATAAGTGAAAAATCATTAAGGAAAAGTATTTATCTTGTGCATCAACAGAGTTTTATGTTTAATTTATCAATCATTGATAACTTTAAAATGGTTAAGCCAGAGGCAAGCATAGATGCGATTATGGATGCTTGTAAATTAGTGGACATGCATGATTATATTATGAACTTACATAGTAAATATGAAACTATTATAGAGGAAAACACGTGTAACTTGTCAGGAGGACAAAAACAAAGGTTGTCTTTAGCTATTTGTTTATTAAAGGATACACCTATAATTCTCCTAGATGAAGTAACTTCAGCTTTAGATATTCAATCAAGGGATATGATAGAAAAAATAATAAAGAATATTTCAAGGAATAAAACAGTTATAGCAATTTCTCATGATATATCCACTATAAAAAATGCAGATGAAGTTATATTATTTAATGAAAATAATAATGTAAATATAATATCCAATGATTCGGATGAAAAAAGGAATGATGATTATTGGAAATTGTTATTATATAGAGCTAATTAACTATAAATGTAAGGAGAATTTTATGGAGTCTAATAAAACTATAACAGTAGCAATTATAGATGGTGGATTGGATCCAAATGAGTTTAATGTAAAGTCAAGTATAGGCTTTAGACTTAATAAGTCAGGTGATATTGAGAAGGTAGATAATCCGAAGATAGAAAATAACCATGGCATAATTGTAGCTAAATGTATTAAGCATATATATGAAAATGTTGAGTTTATTGATTTAAACATACTAGATAGTGAGTTATCTAGTAATGGGTATGTATTTCTTAAAGCTTTACAATATTGTGAAAAAGAGAAGCCTGACATTATTAATTTAAGTTTGGGTACTACCAAAAAAAGATATTTCTTAGCAATGAAAAAAATAATAAAGAGGTTAAATAAACAAAATGTAATAGTGGTAGCTGCTGAGAATAATGGAAAAAGAAAATCGTATCCTGCTAATATAAGAGGTGTTATAGGTGTAAAAGGGAATGAATTAATAGATTGCACAAAATATATTTTTAATAATGGTTTTTATTACACATCAAGTAAATTACCTAAAACATTAATATTAAAGAAACAACATGAAGAAATTCATGGAAATAGTTTAGCATGTGGTTTTATGACAGGACATATTTGTAAGAGTATTAGTGCCATTGAAAAAATTACATTTTAAGGGAGGAAAGATTATGGAAGCAATAGATGTAAAAATGGGTAGTGGTAATTCAAGTTGGACAGGAAATTATGGGGATGGAGATGTGAAATCTATAACATTTTGTGTTACAGAAGATTGTAATTTAGTTTGTAAATATTGTTATATGATAGGAAAAAATCATAAAAAGAAAATGAATTTTCAAATAGCTAAAAAGGCTATAGATTTCATCTTTGATAATCCAAATAAGTTTCCAGAAAAGTCTATAATTTGGGATTTTATTGGAGGTGAACCATTTTTAGAAATAGAGCTTATAGATAAAATATGTGATTACCTAAAGATAAAAATGTTTCTTTTAAGACCTAGTTGGTTTGATTCATATAGATTTAGTTTTTCAAGTAATGGGTTACTATATGCAACAGATAAAGTTCAAAAATATATTAAAAAAAATAAATCACATTTATCAATTGGAATAAGTATAGATGGAAATAAGGAAAAACATGATTTACAAAGAGTTTTTCAAAATGGAGAAGGATCATATGATAAGGTAATGGAAAACGTTAAGTTGTGGAAAACTCAGTTTCAAGGTAATAGTACTAAAGCCACATTTTCAAGTGATGATTTACCGCTTCTTAAGGATAGTATAATAAGTTTATGGGAGAATGGAATAGAAGATGTCTCAGCTAATGTGGTATTTGAAGATGTTTGGAAGGAAAATGATGACAAAATATTAGAAAGTCAACTTGATGATTTAGGAGACTATATATTAAAAAATAAGTTATGGGATAAATACCACGTTAGATTCTTTGATCCATTTATAGGTAATCCATTAAAGGATGATGATAAGAAACATAATTTTTGTGGTTCAGGTAAAATGTTAGCCATAGATTGTGAAGGTAATTTTTATCCTTGTATCAGATTTGTAGATTTTTCTTTATCAAATAGAAGAGGAAGAACTATTGGAAATGCAGATGAAGGTATTAATGAAAATAAATTAAGAGCTTTTAATTGTTTAACTTTAGAAGATCAAAGTGAACAAGAGTGTTTAGAATGTAATATAGCAACAGGTTGTGCACTTTGTACAGGCTTTAACTATGATGAAAGTGGATCAATATTTAAAAGATCTACATCGATATGCAAGATGCATAAGGCTACTGTTAGAGCAAACAAAAGATTTTGGAGAAAATATGAAGAGGTTACTGGTAACTTATCACCAAGACGTGATTATGAGAATGTAGAAGATTACAAATATATTCAAATAATGACTTCTGATAATATTGTTCCTCACTGTGATTATAGAAATATATATAAAAATAATGATGTTATGAAGGAAGATATGATTAAGAAAGCAATGGAGTTTTCCATTAATAATGGGTACGAAATTGCATTTTTAGGAGAACCACTAAAATCTATTGAAATAAAAAGTCCAAGTATTATATATATTACAGGTGAAAAGGATAAAAAACTGAGAAATCTAGAACAACATATTGATATATATGATAATGAAGTAAAAGATTCTGATGGAAATATTAAAAATTGTATATTGATAATTAATGAGAACAATATAAAAAAAATAAGTACTTTAATTGAAAAGTTACTTAAAGATAAGGAAAGAGTAAATTTAGTTTTAGAAGGTACAGAGGAGTGGGGACAGAAGCAAATTAATGAATATGACACTGAATTAGATAAAATAGTTGAATTAGTAGTAGAAGAGTATAAGAAAAGTAATTATGTTGAAGTAAATGTTCTAACAGATAGATTGAATTATGAAAAACACTGTAACTGTACAAATGGTAGTAAGACATTTACTCTTGCACCTAATGGTAAGTTTTATATATGCCCTGCGTTTTATTTTAATAATCCTGAAGATTTTATTGGAGATTTAGATAGTGGAATTGTAAATGAAAATGACAGTCTTATGTATGGAGAAAAATCATCCTTATGCAAACAATGCGATGCTTATCAGTGTAAGATATGTAAGTTTATGAACAAAAAATTGACTGAAGAATATATGGTTCCTTCTAAAATTCAGTGTTTAATAAGTACTTATGAGAGAAATAAATCTAAAGAATTGCAGAAGAGATTAATAAAGGCTAAATTGATGTTAAGTAATAGAATTATAAATGATATTAACTGTTTAGATCCATTAGAAAATTTAATATTATGTAATAAATAGTAGGAGGAAATATGATGACATGTAATTGTATAGATAAGTTGAGTGAGAGCGATAAAAAGAAATATATCATTTTAAATGAAAGATTAGCTTCTATAAATGAGTTGAAAGATATAAGAATTGTAAATTTTAATATTAATATAGACATAGATTTTTTAAATAAAAAAGTAAATGAGATAGAACGTAAAACTAGAGAAGAGTTAAAACAAATATATGATTACTATATGTAACTAAAATAAAGTTATTAATTCAACAAATATAAAAAGTTATTACAAAAATTTTTTAGAAAAGAGGAATGTTAAATGAATAATTTATTTTCAAAATCAATTAAAGGTAATAAAAAAGATATTAAGGCTTATTATGTAGATTGTGGTAAAGTATGTTCCATGAATTGTGAATCTGGATGTTCTGGTTCATGTACTGGAACTTGTAAAACATCTTGTGCTTCATTCTGTAGTTCTTTAGTAGTGTTTAAATAAATATTTATATAGTTCTAGAAAAGTTTAAAATTACACAAAAAAGATATTAAAATATATTACTAATTTAGTAATATATGATTAATAACTGTAGTTATGTTGCTATGGATTTTTATAGTATTTATAAATATAGTTGAAATTAATTATGTTCTAATGTAGTAATTTTTAAATTTAATAATTATAATTATTAAAAATATTTGTTGAAATTAAATATAATATGGCTGCAAAAAAATTTAATGTAAAATTTTATTGCAGCTATATTTATATAATACCACTTTATAGTAAAATTAAGTTGAATTACATTATTGTAAAGCTCTAGTAGTTTCAATATTTTTCAGTTGTCATATTATTTTTATTAAGATGTAGCTATTTCAGAAACTTTCCAAACACTTTAAAACATTTTCTAAATATAGATTGTAGTATATCATCTAAATTTAGATATATTGATATTAAATTTTTGATTTTATTGGAATAATGCTTACACAAATTCTAAGAGTAGCTATTGTAAGTATAGATATATGAAAGCTTTTATTAGCAAGGAAATAGTGAAATCCATTCAAGTAACAATTCAAATGATTTTTATAAACTTCTCGTAGAAGAATTTAATTGAACCAATCTATTGGATACAAAGCATTGATGTATTTATCATAATAAAGATTTTTATAGTTTAAAAAAGAAAAAATATTATTATATAATTATGTTAAGTAATTACAAAGTATTTTAATTTAGTATTTTAAATGTTGGGTTAATATGTAAGGTGTATACTTGAGAAATTATTATTTGTTTTAAGATATGTTATACAATCGCAGAATTTAAAGCTAATATTTGTAATAAAGGATAAATTACTGTTTTTAAGGAAGCATTATCATAGAAATTACCATCAAAAATTTTAACATTTAGAGAAATCCTTACGCTATTAGTAATAAGGTCAAATTTGTAAAAATAGTTAAAATGTCAATTTGCAAATCCTACTTAACACTGTGTTTTGTTAAGCAAATTTAAACAGATTTTTTTATGAGACAATATAAGGAGTGAGTTGTTTGTTATTAGTATATTTTATATATTATCTTACTCTATTTTCTTCAGAAATAAGAGTTTTAGGATTACTTTTTACTCTTAGTTTTAAGCCAGAGTTATCGTATATTAGTTCATAATTATGTTTTTTATAAGGTGAACCATCTGGAAGAGTCCTATGATATTAGCACAATATCAATAACTTCTGTAACCATACAATTAAACAGGGTAGCAAGGTCATCTTCAAATTGTTGTTTAGATATTATGAAAATTAATTCAATAAAATAGTAGTAGAAATTTGAAATATCTGTATTAAGATATACAATACCAATAATAGTTTATATTACATTTTTATTATAAAATTAGTACAACTTTTTTGTAAACGATTCAGGAATAAAAACGTTAATATCAAAATTATCAGAAAATAATTTGATGAAACATATATGTAATTTGCCCTAAAATCTTGAAGAACGATTAATTGGTCAAAAACATTAAGTTATTGAATTTTATTAATATAAAACATGCAATTCTCCTTCTTAGTGGATAATATTGTGTATGATTACATTTATTTTCTGATAGTGGAGGAAAAAAGCCTATCTGTTAAAAAGATAGGCAAATAAACGCTTGCAGAATTCTGCAAATTACTAAAATATATTTATAATGGAGGGTATATAATGAGTTTACTTAGAACTAATAATCTAACAAAGAATTATGGGATAAAAGAAACTTTGGTTAGAGCATTAAAGCCTACCAGTATTGAAGTGGAAAAGGGAGAATTTGTTGCCATTATAGGACCAAGTGGTTCAGGGAAAAGTACTTTGCTTCATCTTTTAGCTGGCCTTGATAAACCATCAGCTGGACAAGTGTTTATAAATGATAAAGATATTTATTCCATGAGTGAGAAAGAGATTTCTAGGTATAGAAGGAGAAATATAGGTTTTATCTTTCAAGCTTTTAACCTTATTCCAATTCTTTCAGCAGAAGAAAATATAAAGTTACCTGTACTTATGGATAATAAAAAAGTAGATGAAGCTTATATTAGTGAACTTATGGAAATCCTTGATATTAAAGAGAGAAATAATCATTTACCAGGAGAATTATCAGGAGGTCAGCAGCAAAGAGTATCTATAGCTAGAGCACTAGCTAATAAACCATCAATAATACTTGCAGACGAGCCTACTGGTAATCTAGATAGTAAAAACAGTAAGGAAGTATTAGAGCTTTTAAAGGGAACTATAAAAAAGTATAACCAAACCCTAGTAATGATAACTCATGACAGTGATATTGCTAAAATGGCAGATAGAATCATAACAATTTCTGATGGAATGATAATAGATGATAAGAAGGTGTCTTAATGAAGAGCTTTTGGGGAATAGTACCAAGATATATTATAAAAAATAAAAAAAGGGTATCATCTATAGCTGTAGGGATAGTTCTTGGCATTACCTTAATTATGTCATTATCTATAATTCAAGAAGCGTGGACTAAAGCGTTGATTCAGGCACAAAAGGACTGGCTTGGCGCATATTACGATATAAATATAAGTACGGCAGATGGTAAGACATTGGATAAACTAAAGGTAGATGACGTAGTAAATGATTTAGCAGTTATTCTTCCACTTGGAAGTTTAAAAGTAGAAAACACAAAATATTCTATTGCCATTAGTGGATATGATGAAAATATTGATAGTTTTATGAATATAAAATTTATAGAAGGTCATAAACCAAATTATGACAATGAAATTGCTTTAGAACAATGGATACTGGATTATTTTCCTAAAGAGTACAAGATAGGAGATAAAATCAAGTTAAAATATGAATTGGGTTATGGTTCCAATGAAGAAATAGAAAGTGAATTTACATTAGTAGGTATATTTGATTATAAATGTAGTATGACGGACAATAGTTCAGAGGCTATTGGATGGGTAACTAGAAATTTTGCTGATAAACAACTAGAAAATGAAAAAATACAATATAACGGATTTATAAATTTAAATCCGGAGTATTCTATAAATAAAGGAAATATTGAACTAAGTAACCAAGGCGAATATTCCAATATACATTTCCAAGTTAATTACGAAAAGGTAAACTTATTAAGACAAATAAAAATTTTACATACTATGAGTTATATTTTATTTGTTATTTTTGGAATAGTAGTAAGCATAATTATTTATAATATATTTGCAGTATCTGTAATGGAGAGGAAAAAGCAATTTGGAATTTTAAGAGCTATGGGGTTATCACAAAATAGAATAAAAGCTTTAGTAATAATAGAGGGAGTAGTTATAGGTATAATTTCCATACCTATAGGAATAATTATTGGAAACACCATTACAAAATTATTGATGATATCTTTAGAATATGAAGAGCTTTTTAGTTTATTAGTAATGCCTAAAATAGGAGTGGTATCTTCCGTTGTTATTGGGTTAATTTCTGTTCTTATAGGTACCTATTTCCCATCAAAGAAAGCATCGAAGATATCTCCAATGGAAGCTATAAGTGAAAGTGAAAGTATTAATTTTAAAAAGAATTCACTTTCAGTTGATAATATTAAATTTCATGGTAAAGAAGTTAGATTTTCAAGTACCATGGCAATTATGAATATTAAAAGGAATAAAAAAAAGTTTATAACTTCCATAATATCTTTAAGTGTGACCATTGTATTACTATTATCTTCATATTATTTAATAAAGCAAGCAGATCCAATTGAAAGTTTTAAGAATAGTTATGGAGGTGCAGATTTTAAAATTACAACCAATAATGCAGGGTTAAATAAAGATTCTATAAATAAAATAAGTAATATATATGGAGTAAGCATTCTTTCAAAGATTAAAATTGGATATCCTCAATTATATATTGATAAAGAGATGATAACAGAGGATGGATTAAGCTATTTAGAGAGAAGAAATAAAGGTAATGAAACAGAAAATAGCAATTATAATTTTCCTGCAATTGTCTATGGATATGATGATTTGAATTTAGAAGGTATTAAGGACAACATAATAGAAGGAAGCATAGATAATTCAAATAGTGAACCTACAGTAATTATTGTTCAAGATTTAAATGAATATAATTACACAAACATCAAAGTAGGTGATGAAGTAGAATTACTTTTGGAGAAGTTCAATGATAAAGGTGAAAAAATAGGGGCTTCTACTGAAATATTTAAGGTTAGTGCTATAGTGGATAGTGAAAAATTTAGAGTTTCCGATGGGCGCATTAGTGTTGCAGCTATTCTTAGTGATGGGGATGCAACAAAATACTTAGATATGAATGGATATAATATAATTGATATGGAAGTTGATGAGGGTATAAAATATGAAGAAGCTCAAATCAACTTAGAAAGTACTGTAAAGAAAATGAGAGAAGTAAATCTAGAATCTTATAAGGAAAAGTACGAAGAAATAAAAAAGCAAAATGTTCAAATAAGTTTTGTATTATATAGTTTTATACTTATAGTTGCCACTATAAGTATGATTAACTTAATAAACATTATGAAGATGAATGTGTTAATGAGAAGCAAAGAAATTGGAATGCTGAGGTCCATAGGCTTTGGGATTGATGAAGTAAAGCAAATGATTATGGTTGAAGGAGTGCTATATGGTGCTGTATCAAGTATATGTGGATGTACATTAGGAACGTTATTTACGTATTTCATGCACGTGATAGGTAGAAACACAACTTGGGATTTTCCATTTGCAGTAATATTAATTATATCTTTAGCCACAATAACTGTAACAACGCTATCATCTGTAATTTCTAGTAAGCAACTATTTAAATCAAGCATAGTAGATTCCATTAGAAGTGTAGAATAGAGAATAAATTTAATTTTAGACTTAAGTGAATTACATAATAAATAAGGAAAAATAAAAATAAGCCTCATAATTTTAAAAAATAATTATGAGGTATTTTTGCAAAAATGTTTATAATGTAGATGATAAGAAGGTGTCTTAATGAAGAGCTTTTGGGGAATAGTACCAAGATATATTAAAAAAAGTGGCTCTAGAGTTTTCTTTATGGCAACAGGAATAGTATTATCAATAATGCTGATTGCATCTTTGTCAATAATGAAAGAGTCATATTTAGATTATAAAATTAAAGAAGATATAGAGATTAATGGAGGAAACTATGATATTAGAATTCAAGGAAAAGGATATGGAAATTTAGATAATCTTTATAAAGAAAGTATTATAGACAAGGTATCTCTAGTTACACCTTTAGGAATATCTAAAATTGAGGATTCAAAGTATTCTATTGATATTAGAGGATATGAAGAAAATATAGCTGAATTTATAAATATTGATATAGTGGAAGGACGTAGTCCAAGCTCAGACAATGAAATAGCATTAGAACAATGGATTTTAGACTATCTTCCTAAAAAATATAAAGTAGGAGATAAAATAAAATTAGATTATGATTTAAACTATGAAACTAGTAATGGCTTTAAAAGTTTAAACAGAAGTAATGAATTTACTTTAGTTGGAGTTTTTAAATATACTTCTGCATTAAATTCTGAAGTAGGAAAGGCTTGGGTAACTAGAGAGTTTGCAGATAAAAAAATTAAAGAAAATAAACTTAAAGAAAAAGGGATTGTTTATGAAGGTTATATATACTTAAATCCTAAACATAATATTGCGGATGGAAAACTTTTATTAGATAGTTCTAATGAATATCATAATGTTTTATTCGTTGATAATTCTGGTAAGGAATTTTTCCTACAGGCAATAAAAATTATAAATTTAATATGCAATATTTTATTTATTATTGTGGGGATTGTAGTTAGTATAAATATCTATAATATATTTATGGTTTCCGTAGCTGAAAGGAAAAAAGAATTTGGGATGATAAGAGCTATTGGGGCATCCTCGGGGAGAATAAAATTAATGGTTCTTGCAGAAGGATTAATTTTAGGAGTTATTTTTATTCCTATAGGATTAATTATTGGAAATACAATTACAAAAGGAATAATGATTATTTTAGGATATGAGAGAATCAGTAGTTTATTTACAATACCAGTAAGTGGTATTGTAGTTTCTGTAATTGTAGGATTGTTTTCAATTATATTAGGTTCATATTTACCAGCTAGAAATGCATCAAAGGTATCACCTATGGAAGCAATACAAGGGAATAAAGAAATAAATATTACCAAGAAAAGAATGAGTTTTCAAACTATGTTTTTTGGTGGTAAAGAAATAAAATTTCATACTAAAATTGCAATAACAAATATCAGGCGAAATAAGAAAAAGTTTATAACATCAGTAACTTCATTAAGTATAACTATTATAATGCTTATGTCAGTATTTTATTTGATAGGTGAATCAGATCCTGTAAATAAACTAAAGAATAGTTATGGAGATTCAAAGTTTAAAATTTCATCTTATTCCAATACAGGAATAACAGATAAAGAATTAGAGAAAATTTCTAATATAGAAGGATTAAATATTATTTCCAAGGTCAAAGAGTTAAATGTGGATATGGATATTTCTAAAGAAATGTTAACAACAGAAGGTTATTCTTACTTTAAATCGGAAGGTAAAAAGGATAAATTTAAAGCAAAACAAATTCAAGAAGGTGTATATAGATTTAATCCCAAGGTTTACGGATATAGTAATGAGAATTTGGAAGAATTAAAAAAGTGGGTAATAGATGGAGATATTGATATTAAGGAGATGAATAAACGACCTATTGTAATTCTTATACAAAACTTAAGTTCTTATAATTATACTGAAATTAAATCAGGGGATAAAATAAAAATTGGAGTTACCTTATATGATCAAGAAGGCAATTCTTCAGGCTATTCAAGTGAAGAGTTTGAAGTAGGTGCCATTGTTACTGAAGAAGGAATAACAATAGGGGATGGTATGGCTAAAAATGTTGTTATAGTTAGTAATGATGTAGCAGTAGAGAATTTGCACATGAAAGGATATCAAAAGATTGATGTAGGGCTTGATAAAAATGCTAATTATGATAAAAGTGAATCACAGCTAAGGGGTGTAATAAATAGTATAGCTGATGCAACTATGGAATCATTTAAAGAAAAACTAGAAGAGGTAAAGAAAAATAACATACAGTTAATTTTTATTCTTTATAATTTTGTATTTATTGTAGGAGTAGTTAGTGTAATTAATTTAATAAATATTATGAAGATGAATGTTATCACAAGGAACAAAGAAATTGGAATGATGAGAGCTATAGGACTTGGAGAAGATGAAGTAAAAAGTATGATAAAAACTGAAGGGTTTTTATATGGAATTACAGCAAGTGTTGTTGGGTCTACTTTAGGGAGTTTATTAACTTACATTATTCATAATAAAGTAGTGAATAATGTAGTATGGAAGTTTCCAGTTATAACTATAATAGTTATTTTCGTAGCAACAATTACCATTACAACCTTATCATCTGTACTTTCTAGTAGACAGTTATTTAAAACTAGCATAGTAGATTCCATTAGAAGTGTAGAATAAATAGAATACTATATAATATATTATGTAATATTATATAACTTATAAGTTTGTTTTATATACTTTTAGGTACTAACAGTTTTTTTCATTGAACCAAGTGGTACAATTAACAGAATATAAGTAATATTTTAAATTGAATGGAGTTGGTATTATGTCAGTGGATTTGTTTAAAAGAGCTAATGCTAAGGATTCAGAGTTTAAGGGAAGAAGTGCTGATACAGAAAAATATTATTATAATCACTCTTTTAAAGCAAATATGATAGCTACTGGAATTATTGTTGCTGTAATTTTAGGGTTTATTTACTTACTTATTAGATAATAATACAAAAAGCCTAGAAAGGGTAGTTCCTTTCTAGGCTTTCTTTTTAGTCTTCAATATAATTTAAAAGGTTATTAAAACCTATTCTATAAACAGTAGTTGCAAAGGTCTCCCCTTGGATTTTATGAGCATTATAGAATGATAAAAGTTTATCCATTACCTTAGGGATTTCCTCTATGCCATAAAATTTAGGTAGTATGTGTGGAGGACAGCTTATTTCTGTACTATTAATATATATAGTTAATCCTGTTCCTGCTGAAGATAGGGCTAAGAATGAACAGTTACCAATACAATTTCCACATCTTAAACACTTGTCCTCATGTAGTACTAATTCTTTGTTAATTTTTTCAAGGGCGCCACTAGGACAATATTTAGTACATCTTGTACATGCTATACATTCGCGTTGATTTAAATCTACTTTTGTACCATTAATTATTCCTATTGAATCTTTATATATTTCACTATACTTGTCTACTATATCTATTAGTTTAGTTAAATCACTTTCATTATAATTTTCTGCCGGTGTAGGTAGTGTGCTTCTCTTAAAAATAGACTCACAGTTATCATATAAGAAGCCTTGAACCTTTCTTCTTAATTCTATTGAAGTTTCATCTAATTTTTCATCAAAGGCCTTAGTAATATCTTTAGTATAATTAGTCATAAATATATTCTCCTTTTATAAAATATAATCCCTATAATAATTGTAATATGATTTAATAATAGAATAGCAAAGTATATTATTAGGTTCAAGATTTACTATAAATATAAGTTGAGTAGTATTGTTGTAAATACTTAACAGCTAAGGTATACTTTTATTATCATTAAATGTATTTTGTGATTAGAAGGGGAGTCTTATGATGATGGAGGATAAAGAGTTACTAAAAACACTTTGTATGTCTCATGGCCCTAGTGGAAGAGAACACTGGCTTGGAGATTATGTGACAGAGGTATTTTCAGAATTTGGACAAGTTACTAGAGATAATTTAAATAATATAATTATTCATAAGAAGGGTAAGGGCAAAGGTAAGATCATGCTTATGGCTCACCTGGATGAAGTATTTATGATTATAACAGAGGTAAAAGAAAATGGATTTTTAGCTTTTAAAGGCAATGGTATTGATCCTAAGACTTTAGTTTCTAAAGAGGTTATAATCCATGGAAAAGAAGCTATTCACGGTATTATAGGAATTAAGCCACCTCACTTAATGAAGGATGAAGATCGTAAAAAAGCAGTAACTATAGATTCTTTATTGGTTGATACAGGATATTCTAAGGAATCTTTAGAGAACATAGTTAAACCAGGAGATTATGTTACTGTTAAGGGAAACTATAAAGAACTTTTAAATAATAATGTAAGTGTTAAAACTGTTGACGATAGAGGTGGAGTTGTAGCTTTATATAGATGTGCTAAGGAACTTAAAAATATAGAACACGACATGGATGTTTATTTTGTATGCTCTGCTCAAGAGGAAGTAGGTCATAGAGGTGCTAAAACTGCTACTAATAGAATTAATCCAGATATAGGTATTGCTGTAGACGTTACCTTCGATTGTGGAATGTATGGCCTTGAACATGGCGATACTGAACTAGGTAAGGGTGGAGTAATCTGTATAGGACCTAATATTCATCCTAAGGTTAGAAAGCATCTTATGAAGGTTTGTAAAGAATATAATATTCCATTTCAATTAGAAGTGGAAGCCGGAAATACAGGAACAGATGCTTGGGATATTCAAGTAGCTGGTGAAGGTGTTGCCACACTTCTTATTTCAATTCCTATAAAATACATGCATACTTCAGTGGAAACTGTAAATATGGATGATATAAAAAACACAGGATATATGATGGCAAAGTTAATAGAAAGTATAAAGGGTGAAGAATTGGAGGAATTAGTATGTTTTTAGATGAGATTCTTCAAAAGAACGGTATTTTAGATAAATTGACTTCTTTAAGTGGTCCTTCAGGATTTGAGGGAGAAGTAAGGGGCTTTATTAAAGAACAGGTTACCCCTTATGTAGATGAGATTTTTACAGATAGAATGGGAAATATTATTGTTCATAAAAAGGGTAAAGGAAAAAAAGTAATAGTTGATGCTCATATGGATGAGGTAGGTTTTATAATAACTGGCTACAATGAGGATGGAAGCTTAAGATTTAGTGCTTTAGGAGGGATAAATGCTAAGATAATACCTTCTAAGACTGTACTTATAGGGCCTAATAAAATACCAGGAGTTATTGGAGCAAAACCAATTCACCTTCAAGGAGCAGAGGAGAGAGAAAAGGGTCTAAATTATAGTGATTGCTGTATTGATATAGGAGCTAGGTCTAGAAAACAAAGTGAGGAGCTTATAGATCTAGGGGAGTATGTAGTTTTTGATACAGAATATGATGAATTTGGAGAAGGGCTTGTAAAGGGAAAGGCCTTTGATGATAGAGTAGGATGCTTTGTACTAATGGAGGCATTAAAAGAAAATTATGATGTAGATCTATATGGAGTTTTTGCAGTTCAAGAAGAAGTTGGAGAAAGAGGCGCGTTCATTTCTTCTTTAAATTTAAAGGGCGATTTAGGAATTGCTTTAGAGGGTACAATATGTGCAGATATGCCAAGTGTTCCTAAGCACTTAAGAGCTACTGAAGTTGGCAGAGGACCAGCTATATCAATAATGGATTTAACTAGTATATTCGATGTTGATGTGGCTGATGACATTATGGAAGTAGGGAATAATTTAAATATTCCATATCAAAGAAGAAAAGCTATAGCTGGAGGAAATGATGCAGCTACTTTCCATGGCACAGGATGTGGGGCAAAGATTGCTACTATTTCAGTTCCATGTAGATATATCCATTCTTCAGTTTCAGTAGCATCAAAGGAAGATATAAAGAACACAGTTAAATTATTAGTAGAATACTTAAAAACACTATAGATTTTGGAGGTATTTGTGATGAATAAATTATTTGAAGATTTAGTAGGAGCATTTGGAGTTAGTGGACATGAAGAAGAGGTTAGGAGTGTAATTGTTGAGCAATTAAATTCACTAGAAGTTGAAAATAAGGTAGATAACATGGGAAATGTTATAGCTAAAATAGGTAAAGGTAATGGGGAGGAAGAAAAAAAAATTATGATTTCTTCTCATATGGATACTATGGGATTTATAGTTATGTATATTGAAGATAATGGTTTCTTGAGAATTGGAAAAGTAGGAGAATTTGATGAAGCTGCGTTTGTGAATAATATGGTAGAATTTGAAAATGGAAATTCAGGAAGAGTTTGCGGAACTAAAGATAGTCCTAAAATAGATGACATGTATATAGATTTAGGAGTAGAAAATAGAGAAGAGGCTTTAGAACTAGTAAGAGAAGGTGATGCATGTATTATTACATCTAATTTTATAGAAGAAGAAAAGAATATAATTGCACCTGCTTTAGATAATAGAGTAGGCTGTTACATGTCACTGAAATCTATAGAAAAGCTTATAGAAAATAAAGAATCATTAGAGAAGTTAGATAAGGAAATATATTTTGTATTTTCAACTCAAAACACTTTAGGAGGAAGAGGAGCAAGGGCAGCTGCTTATGAAATAAATCCTATGTATGCTTTAGTTGTAGATGGAGAAAATGCTGGAGATACATTAGGGGGAAGTGGAAAGTTTTCTTTAGGAAAGGGTACAGGAATAAAGTTTATGGATAGAACTTTGTTAATGCATCATGAAGTGAAAGAACAATTGGAAAAAGTTTATGAGAAAATGGATAAAAAGCCACATTATATCTTTGGTGAAACTCAAGGGGATGGTAAAACAATCCATAAAGAGGGAGTAGGAGTTAAGACTGGAACTTTAGTTTATCCTGTAAGATATAAGGATACAAATATGGAAATGGTTAATTATAAAGATATAGAAGAAGGAATAGAAGTTATTTATAATTATATTACATTATAATATAAGGTTAATTAAATAGTTCTATAGATATAGCTTTTAGAGAATATACCCAAAAATAATAAATATTAGAGCCTTCACTTTAAGAATATCAGTGAAGGCTCAATTTAGTTTAAGATTAATTTGCTTTAAGTTATAAGTTAGTAACTATTTTGCAGCGTAATAGCATCTTTTCGGAGATTCTATTTTATCCTCTGCTTTAAGTGATTTTATAGCTTTATCTACCTCTTTTTTGTCAATACCAGCCTTTTCAGCAATTTCTCCAGCTTTTAATGGCTCAGATGAATTTTTCAGTACTTCTAAAACTTTATCTACCATGTTAACACCCCTTTTAATAATTATAGTTATTTAATAATGTTTATTATATAATATTTTAATAAAAATATCAACAATATTATATTTTATCTGTTATCGGTTTGTAATTTATGATAAAGGGATTCTCGTCTATCATCTTTTACTTTAAAGGAATTTCTAACCCTGCTGACTAAAGATCTATCTATGTCTGCCGTGAGAATATCCTCAACACCTTCCTCTGTACTACCTATAATTTTACCTAAAGGGTCTATAATTAAAGAATTTCCACTATAGTTTATATTATTACCAATACCAATTCTATTAACTCCAGCAATATAGCATTGATTTTCAATAGCTCTACTTCTAAGTAATGTTATCCAGTGTTCTTTTCTACTTTCAGGCCAATTAGCAGCTACAGTAATTAAGTCGCATTTTTTTGAAGCTATTTGAAAGATTTCAGGGAATCTTAAGTCATAGCATATAAAAGGTGAAAGGGTTATTTCATCAATTTGTGCAAAGCATATTTCCTCACCACCAATGTAGTATTTACTTTCTTCACCATAGGAGAAAGGATGTATTTTAGAGTAGTTACATAGAATATTTCCATTAGAAGATATTATTGTATAGTTATTTTTACCTTTTATATCATTAGTAATACCCTGAATATAACCAATTCCTGCATTAATGCAATAACCTTTGCATAAACTAGAAATGTAGGAAACCGTAGAAAAATCAAATTCTTTTAATTTTTCTATGTTCATTGTAAAGCCAGTAAAGGATAGTTCAGGAAATAAAAGTAAGTCTATTTTTAGCTCTTTAGCTTTTTTAAAAAACTCTTTGCTTGCTGATAAGTTAAATTGCTTATTTTCCCATAAAATATTATTCTGTACCAGTCCAATTTTCACAATATCACCCCTTATATTACTAATTATAATATATTTTAAAGTTATTATTCATAATAATCCTAAGAAATTTATTATTTTATAAGAAAGTTAATACTAAATTATATGAAGGGTGATTTGTTTAATTATGTTAAAGAAAGTGGTATAATTAAAGGAAAATTAGCTCCAACAATAGGTCAATTTTTAATTGAGTTTATAAATTCTTCATACTGTCTATATACTTCCTAGATAAGAGGTCAATATTATAATATATAGACAATAGAATAATGTAAAAGGTAGGGGTATTGCCTATGAAAATAACTGAAAACACAGTGAAAATGGCATTGAGATATAAGAACCATCATATATCTTCATTAGCTTCACAGTTAGCTTTTGATATGCTGTTTTCATTTTTCCCATTTTTGATTTTATTACTAACTCTAGTTGGATTTATAAACGTAGATCCCATAGAAGTGATTGGAAGTTTACAAAATATAATGCCCGAGGAATTATATAATTTAGTATCTACTTTAGCTCTTCAATTGTTACAAACTAGAAATGGAAACTTATTATCTTTTTCATTAATGTTCTCCCTTTATACAGCATCTAGAGCTTTTAGAGCCATAAGATACGGGTTAAACAGAGCATATAATGAAGAGGAAGATA
This sequence comes from Clostridium sp. UBA5988, assembly GCF_002435615.1. NCBI lineage: Bacteria > Bacillati > Bacillota > Clostridia > Eubacteriales > Clostridiaceae > Clostridium > Clostridium sp. UBA5988. The sequence goes on from NZ_DJBA01000024.1 coordinate 70,920, forward strand.
AAAATAAGATAAAGTTAATAATACTCTCTGTTTTATTTATGATAGTGATATCTTTTATGATAATATTTGTACTAGGTTTTTTAGTCTTTGGAGAGATGATAAGTTTAGAATTAGTTCAATGGTTAGACCTTGATATTAAGTTATTTTATTTTATACGATATTTAAGGTACCCAATTGGTTTTGCAGGTATGATAGTTATATTTACAGCCATATATAAGCTTATACCTTCAAGACGAATAAAATGTAGAGAGGCCTTGCCAGGGGCTATATTCACAAGTATTGCTTGGATAATTTTATCAATGGGGTTTGCATTTTATGTAAACAACTATGGGAAATATACTGATATTTACGGAAGCATAGGAGTGGTTATTGTTTTGATGGTTTGGTTACAAATAACATCTACTACAATTTTATTAGGGGGAGAACTGAATGCACTATTAATGTATGATAAAGAAAATAACTTCAAAATATAAGAAACTCATGTTTAATATTAACACTTATGAGAATGTTTAGTTTAATTATTTGTAATATTGTGTTAAGATAATGAAGAAGAATGACAATGATGTAGAATATTGTATAAGGTCAATGGTAATGGAGGGTATGAGATGAAGGTTAGAAAGGCTATAATTCCAGCAGCAGGTTTAGGAACTAGATTCTTGCCAGCTACAAAAGCGGTGCCTAAAGAGATGATTCCAATTGTAGATAGACCTACTATAGAGTATATAGTAGAAGAGGCTGTGGCTTCAGGTATAGAAGAAATACTTATAATAACAGGTAGAAATAAAAAAGCTATAGAAGATCATTTTGATAGAGCTGTAGAGCTAGAAATGAATCTTGAGAGAGACGGGAAGAAGGAACTTTTAGAGTTAGTCCATAAGTCAACTAACATGGCTAATATCCATTATATTAGGCAAAAGAATCCAAAGGGGTTAGGCCATGCCATAAGTTGTGCTAAAGCTTTTGTTGGAGACGAACCCTTTGCAGTTATGCTAGGAGATGACATAGTAGATAGTGAAGTTCCTTGTTTAAAGCAATTAATGGATGCTTATGATAAACATGGTACTTCAATTTTAGGAGTTCAAGAAGTAGCCAAAGAAAATGTAAATAAATATGGAATTGTAAAAGGCGATAAAATTAATGATAGAGAGTATGTAGTTAAGGATTTAGTGGAAAAGCCAAAGGTTGAAGAAGCGCCATCTAATGTTGCTATTTTAGGTAGATATATTATAACTCCTGAAATATTTGACATACTAGAAGATACTAAACCAGGAAAAGGAAATGAAATACAATTAACTGATGGTTTAAAAACTCTAATGGAAAAGGAAAGTATGCATGCTTATATTTTTGAAGGTAGAAGATACGATGTAGGTGATAAATTAGGATTTTTAGAAGCTACAGTGGAATTTGCTTTAAAAAGACAAGATTTACAAGATAACTTTAAAAAATTTTTGGAAGAAAAATTTAATTTAAAGCATATATAATTTAATAATAGAGCATAAAAACTGGTATATAATCCCAATGATATATATCAGTTTTTATTTTATATATCAAATTTTATTATTTTTACTCAGAAGAGGTACGGAGACTTATTCTCATTAACCTGTCAAGAAAAAAATGTAGAATAATAGTAGAAAAATGTAGTAAAAAAAGTATTAATTTTAGTGTAAAATGATTAAGTGGTACATTGAGTAACGTTAAAATTGGAGGATAAATAATGGAGTTTAAGAATAAGGAAGATTTGGAGTTTTACAACAACATTTCGGAACCTATTATAGTTATAGATAGTAACAATGAAATTAAATACTGCAATGAAGGAGCGTTAGAATTTTTAGGAGTTCAAAGTATAGATTCAATTGAAGAGTTGGATATAAACACAATGATAAAGTTCTCTACGTTGAAGAGTGGTGTCTTTGATGTAAAGGATTTTATAAAAAATGATAGAAGTGAGAGAATTCGTGCAAGTATAGATACAAGAATATATAAAGAAATAGAAATAGAATTAGTTTTTAGAAGTATAAAAGTTGGTAATAATGAAGGCACCTTAATGTTGTTGAAAAATATAGTAAGTAATAATCTCCATTTTAAATCAGAAGTTATCAATAAAGACAATAGCAAATTAGAGGAGCATGAAGAATTTAAATATATTGTAGTAGATAAAGACGAGGATGAAGCCTTCATCTCAACAAAAGAAATAGACTTAAATATAAATTTTTATAAAGCTATTTTTGCTAATAGTACCACTGGAATTGTAATAGAAAAGGAAAATAGAATTAGTTATATAAATAAAGTTGCCATGGATATAATTGGAGACCCAAAAAGTGATACCTTTTTAGGTAAAAGTATTTTTGAAATAATTAAGTTAGATTCTATACAATATAATGATGAATTTTTGAAAAAACAGTATTCTAAATATAATTCTAGTTTGAACATAGTAGAAAGAAAGTTTATTAGAGAAGATGGGAGCATTGTTTATTGTGAAGTTACACCCATGTGTTTTGTGAATGATAATGATATATATTCTATATTTTTAATTAGGGATATAACAAGAAGAATAAAAGTAGAGGATGCTGTAATAAGCAATAGGGATAATTATGTTGAGCTTCTTAAACTTTTACCCTTTGGTATGGTTATATATTCTGATGGTAAGCTTGAAATAGGCAATGAGGCTTTAGTTAATATTTTAGGACTTAATGGTATAGATGAGTTAAAAAGTTTATCATATATAGATATAGTAGATGAAGAATATAAAGATGTAGTTAAAGAAATGTATTTTGATGCTCAATTTAGAGGAAAATCTACAGAATTTAAGGAAGTTAAAGTGAGAAGGGAATATGGAGCACTAATAGATGCTGAGATTGCAAGTTTTGGAATAAATTTTAGTTATGGAAGATCTGTAGTGTTTTTAATTCAAGAAGTAACAGAACGCAAAAAGGCTCAATTAAATAAAGTTAAATTGGAACAAGCTATAAAATATGATAAGTTAAAAACTGAATTTATATCTAATATGTCCCATGAGCTAAAAACACCATTGAATATAATATTAAGTACTGTACAAGTATTGCAATACAATTATAAAGATAAAAATGATGAGCAATTGGATAGATATCTAGATTTAATGAAAGTAAATAGCTATAGGTTATTAAGACTAATAAATAACTTAATAGATGTTACTAGAATTGATGTAGGTAACTTAAAAATGAATTTTGGCAATTATGATATAGTAGCTATAGTAGAGGATATAACTATGGCTGCAGTAGAGTATGTGGAAAGTAAAGGTATGACTTTAATATTCGATACTGATGTTGAAGAAAAAATTATAGGAATTGATAGAGAAAATATAGAAAGAATAATATTAAACCTATTATCAAATGCAGTTAAATTTTCTAAGGATGACGGAACTATTATGGTATCTATTCATGATTTAGGGGACAAGGTTCAAATTTCAGTGAAGGATAATGGAATTGGTATTCCAGAAGAACTTCAGGAAAAGATATTTGATAGATTTGTACAAGGTGAGGATCTATTTACCAGATCTCACGAGGGGAGTGGAATAGGATTATCCCTAGTAAAATCTATAGTTGAAAATCATGGTGGAAAGACATATGTAAAAAGTATTGTTAATGGAGGAAGTGAATTTATTGTAGAACTTCCAAACATTCTTTCTAAAAATCAATTTTGTTCAACAAATCTATACCATGCTGATAAATATAATTTAGAAAGAATAAAAATTGAGTTTTCAGATATATATAGATAAGAATATTTAAAATGCTATTGGAATAGTTGTTCCAATAGCATTTTATTTTTCATACATTAAAAGAATGGTTAAGATATTTTTAATAATATGTTTAAAAAATATATTCATGGGTAAAATTACAAAAAATGATATGTTTTTTTGGAGGTATATGATGAATAGAATAGTTTTAGTTGGTAGATTGACACGAGACCCTGAAATTAAAGTTTTTGAAGATAGTAGTAAGGTTTTTACTAGATTGGTTTTGGCTGTAGATAGACCTTATAAAACTGCATCGGGAGAAAAACATGTAGATTTCATTCCAGTAGTACTAAGAGGAAAGAAAGCAGAAATTGTTAATGAATATCTAATTAAAGGAAGTGTTATTAGTGTAACTGGTAGACTTCAAAGTAGGCATTATGAAGGTGAAGATGGACAGAAAAAGTACATATCAGAAGTTATAGCAGATGAATTTCAGTTCATGAATACTAAGAAACCTAAAGAAGAAATTGGTTAAATCTACATGACTTAAATTGTTATTTTAGTAAATCGCATATATGTGTATAACAATCTAAACAATATTTTTAATCAGTAAAGCCTATTCTATTGTAATATCACAATAGAGTAGGCTTTTTTAAATTAATTAATAATAAGTAAAAAAAATATTTATTTATTAAAAAGTCACAGGTTAGTATATTAAAAATATTTGGATAATAGGCATATTAAGAGTATAATAAATTCATAAGGCAAAACTTTAATCTTATTAAAAATAGTAAATTTCAGGTATGAAATATAGATTAAAGTTAAGCAAAATATAAGGGTAGAGGGGTTTATTATGGATCTTGAAAAATTTAAAGTATTTAGAGAGAAAGCAATGGGAAACATATCTAAAGTTATAATTGGTAAAGAGCATATAATTGATAAAATAATAGTATCATTTATAACTTCTGGTCATGTATTATTAGAAGATGTTCCAGGACTTGGGAAAACTAAACTGTGCAAAACATTGTCAAAAACTATGAATTGTAGCTTTAAAAGAATTCAATTTACACCAGACTTATTACCTTCGGACTTAACAGGAATATATTTTTATAATCAACAATCAAAAGAATTTGAATTTAGAGAAGGACCTCTTCTAAGTCAAATTGTTTTAGCTGACGAAATAAATAGAGCTACGCCAAGAACACAATCTGCTTTACTTGAGTGTATGGAAGAGAGACAGATAACAGTAGAAGGAAATACGATAAAGTTAAAGAGGCCATTCTTTGTTATAGCAACTCAAAATCCTGTTGAACAATTTGGTACATTCCCGTTACCAGAAGCTCAATTAGATAGATTTTTTATGAGATTATCTATGGGGTATCCAAGCTATGATGAAGAAATAAAAATGATGGATAGGTTTATAGGAAAAGATCCACTAGACTCCCTAGAGTCTGCTATAACTATAGAAGAAATAAACTATGTTCAAGAGAATTACAATAAAGTTCATGTTAGTGATGAAATAAGAAGATATATAGTAGATTTAGTCAATGCTACTAGAACTAACAGTGAAATAGAATTGGGATGTAGTCCTAGAGCTACATTAAATCTTATGAAAGGTTGTCAAGCATTAGCTGCTATTAGAGAAAGAGATTATGTGATTCTTGAAGATGTGAAAGAGCTTGCAGTACCTATAATGAGTCATAGAATTATCTTGAAAAGCGAAATAAATAGTGGCAGTGAGAAGAGTGAAAGAGTTATACAAAACATTCTCGCAACTATAGAAACTCCAATAGATAGGCAATAGAGGTGTATTATGATACTTCAAATATTTGTTTTTGCAGCAATTGTAATTATACTGGTAAATATAATGAGTTTTATTACTGAGAAAGGGTATGAAAACTTAAAGGTGTATAGGGAAATAAAACCAGATAGGGTAACTGTGGGCGAAGAATTTACAATAACTATGAAAGTAGAAAACAATAAAAGAATGCCCGTTCTATTCTTGGTGGTGGAAGAAAGAATACCTGTTGAATTAAGATTTGTTGGCGAAGTTTATACTTACAAATATGGAAATGATAATTGGCACATATGCAAGTATGTAATGGGTAAATTTCAAAGGAAAAGTAGAACTTATACTTTAATAGGAAAAAAAAGAGGAGCTTACATAATAAAGTGCATGAATATTTTTATAGGGGATATGTTGGGACTAAATATTAAAAGTAGAGAGCAGAATGATTATATTGAAGTTTTAATTTATCCTAAGGTAAAATCAATAGGAAGCTTTAGATTTGATGTGACAAATTTTTTAGGAGATAATACAGTAAGGAGATGGATACATAAGGATCCTTTGTATATAAAAGGAGTAAGAGAGTATAACGTTGAAGATCGAATGAAGGATATTCATTGGAAAACTTCATTAAAGGCAGATAAGCTTATGGTTAAGGACTATGATTATACTTCAGAACAACAGATGGTTATAATCCTTAATACACAATGTGGAGATCCTTGTTGTAATTATATAGATGAAGAGATTATAGAAACATCTATAGATATTGCAGTTGCATTAGCTGCAAAAGCATCTAAAGAAAGTATCCCAACAGGTATTTGGAGTAATGCACATTTGATTTACTGTAATGAAAATTCTGTAAATGAGATTGAGCCGAAGGTAGGAAGTTTTAATAGGATATTGGAGTTTTGTACTAGAATATATCTTGCTGTAAAATATGAACTTAATGAATACTTAAAGAGTAGAATGCCTTATTTTGATAAAAGTTGTACCTATGTATTAATTACTACTTATTTAAATGAAAAAGATATTAGGATTTTAAATATTCTAGTGGCAAAGGGTTATAAAATAAAGATTATAGATGTTTCTAGAGAAAACAGAATTAAAAATATCAAAGGAATTGATAAAATTTCATATAAGGGGGAGATGAAGTAATGAGTTGGTCTGAACAAGTTAGGCTTTATTATGATATAACATTTAGTATGCTAACATCTATTGTTTGGATGATAGTAACAGCTCTTATATTTTCTAAGGATATGAAATTTTCAATATTCATTTTAATAATGATATCTATATTAACTAGTAAATATTTACTAAGAAAAGGTAAGAAGGCAGAGACTTGTATTGCATTTTCCTTAATCCCAATTATTGTTTATGAAGTATTTAGTCAAGAAATAATAATTGCCATTGTAGATATAATATTTGTAGCGTTAATCAGTGCTGTTTTACTTAGAGAAACTAATGAAAATATAAACTATGATAGATATAAAAATATTTTTATAAATGGAATTTCTTATATTTTTATAGCATCAATTATCTGTAGTATGTTCAAGCCTATTTATGCAGGAATTGTATTTAGAGGTATAATTATATATCTCATTTTAATGGTTATTACTATGAGAGAGACTATGGGATATTGCTATAATATAAGAAGTTCAAAAGCCAATAAAATTATAAATATATCTCTAATTTCAGTGGCATTATTAACTACACAGGAGTTTTTTTATAATATATTTGTGAAGATAGTTTCAATTTTATATGGAGGAATTGAATTTATAACTGAATTAATAATAGATGTAATAGTAAAAATTATTGGAATTCCAATGACTTGGATTTTTAATGCTTTACAAAAATTATTTACTGAAAGACGAGGAGCTTTAGAAGATATATTTGGAAGAATAGATTCAGGTAGTAAAAATCCCCAAAATATAAAAGAATTAACGCCAGAAATGGTAACAGCAAGTCCCACATTTATATTTATAATGAAGGTTATAGTTACAATAATATTAATATTAATTGTAAGTATTATCATAAGAAAAATAATAAAAGGTACTAATTTAAATAGAGGTGATGGTTATACTGAAATAATTGAAGAGATTGAGCAAAAGGATCCTGGTTATAAAAAAGTTATAGATAAAATCAAAAAAATATTTAGAAAGAAGGGTACCCCTAGGGAAGAAGTTTTATATAAGTATAGTGAGTTTGTAGAAGTTGCAAATAAAAAAGAGATTTTTAAGACATACATGACTCCAAGACAACTTGGTAATATTGTTAAGATAAAAGTGGATAATTGTATGGAAGTTGATGAAGTTACTAATATGTATAATGAAGCAAAGTTTTCTACACATATTATAAACAAGTCTTATGAACAAAAAGTGGAAAAGTATGTGGATAACATCAATAAAAACATAAAAAAGTGACAAGAAAAATTAATCTACAATAAAAGACAAGAAAACTCACATAATATTAACATTTTATCCACTGATATATTAACAATAACAAATAGTTTTGTATAACTGTAAAGAATAAGTAATTTTGTGAAATAAGGTGTAAATTTTGAGGGGGAATATATTATTGTTGCCTACAAGAATTTACACATTATTTTTTTATATAGTGATACAATTTCTTTAGGCAATAAAATGTTGTAATTTTATTGCTATAAATGGTTTTACATTATTTGGGGGTGCTTTTATGATAATTGAGACATTGAAATCTAACATGGTATGTGAAGAGAATACTATAGAATACACTTATAATTTAATTCAATCAGAATTAGAGGTCCATATGAATGGTGAAAGAAGGGTTATAGATGTATATGGTGTAGAAATAGAAAGTGAAGTGAAAAATAAAGGCAAACATGTAAAGCAATACAAAGAACATGTAGAATGTATAACTCCTAATAGATATAAGGGAAGTGAACTTCTGGTATTATTAAAAAATAATGTGGTCTCACCAATACATCTTATAGATATTATAGAAGAATATATAGAGGCATATTATGCTGATTTTGACGAACTTGTACAAGCAATAGCAAATTAATTATAACTATTATCATTTATATGAGTAGTTTATAAAGTTAAACTTAATTAATATGATAATTGAAAATATTATCATCATATACTTTCATATATATATAAGTTATAGTTGATATTAACCTATTTATTTATTAAAATTAAAGATGTAAAAATATGTTTATAATTTAATTATAAGTATATGAAATATTTAGGTTTGGAGGTGAGATGGTGATAGTAGGAGTTGGAGTAGATATAGTTGAAATAAGACGTATAAAAGATGTAATGGAAAGAAATGAAAAGTTTTTAGAAAAAATATTTACAAGTAAAGAAATACAATATTTGAAAACTAGGAATTTAAGGCCGGAATATGTAGCAGGTAGGTTTGCTGCAAAGGAAGCGGTTTCAAAAGCACTAGGAACAGGATTTAGAGGATTCAACTTTAGAGATATAATAGTAGATAGTACTACTCTTGGTAAACCTACAGTCACATTAGAAGGGCAGGCAAAAAATATTGCTAACAAGAATGGGAATACAACTATTCATCTGAGTATTTCTCACGGATGCGATAGTGCTATTGCCTATGCTGTTTTGGAGGTCGTTTAATATGGTAAATCCTTTTGATAAATTAAAAAGTAATAGATTAGGGTTTATAGGATTTAAACATAGGGCCATACAAATGGATAAGGAAATGATACAAAGTATATTAAAAGCTAGAGATGATGATACCTACAAAGGAGATTATGGACAAGCATTTATAATAGCTGGCTCTATGGGTTTTTCTGGTGCTGCATATCTTACTACTCAAAGTGCAGTAAGAAGTGGCGCTGGATTAGTGACCCTTTGCGTTCCTAAAGAAATACAGGAGATAATGAGCATAAAGTTAAATGAGGCTATGACAATCAATTTTGAACAAAGTGAAAAAATAGGCAATATTATGGTTAAGTCTAATTGTATTGCTATTGGACCAGGAATGGGGAATACTAAGTTAACTTTTAATATAGTGAAAAGTATGATTGAAAATGCAGAATGCCCTATTGTAATCGATGCGGATGGACTAAATGTACTACAGGGAAAACTTGAATTGCTTCATAGTAAAAATAATAGCATTATATTAACACCTCATTATGGGGAGATGGCAAGATTAACTGGATTATCTGTTGATGAAATAAAAGAAAATAGGGTAGAAGTAGCAAGGAATTTTGCTTATGAGTATGATGTAATAGTTTTATTAAAGGACCATAGAACTGTAATAACTGATGGAACACAGGTTTTTGAGAATACTACAGGAAATAGTGCAATGGCATCAGGTGGAATGGGAGATACTTTGACAGGAATTATAACTTCATTTATTGCTCAGGGATATGATGCTCTAGAAGCTACATGCATTGCTACATTTATACATGGATATTGTGGTGATAGGCTAGCAGAGAATATGTTCTGTGTCAATGCTACCCATATTATAGAAGAATTACCTTTTGGAATAAAAGAAATTTTTGATAGTAATTGATACATAGAAATAACTGGGGATTATAATAAAATAAATATGGTTATAGAGAGTAGAAAACTATAATAAACATATAGTGTAATAAGTAATTGGAGGAATTTATGAAAAAAAGACTAACTTATACACTATTTATTATAGCTATATGCCTAACCATTGCAGTGGCTTTATTCATTAAAGGAAGAACAAGAACTTTAGATGAGTATAATGTAATTGATTCCTTAAGTGAGATTAAAGCCTATAAGAGTGATATAACTATAGAGGTCGTAAATGACAGAGAAACAAATAAGTATGAAGGGTTTCAAACCTATAAAAAAGATATAGGATATAAACTGGATTTAAAGGATAAGAGATCTTTTACTTTTAAAGGCGATGAGATACTTGTTAAAGATAAGGAGAATATCAAAGAGTATACCTTAGATAAAGGGTTTGATGAAGTATTTAAATATGGATTTATTGGCGAATATATAGGATTAATATATACAAATGAAGAGTTAGAATTTGAAACTGAAACAATAAATAATAGTGAGTGCTTTGTGATAACAACAGTGATTCCTGGAAGTAATAACAACATTTGCCAAGGTAGCTTATTTTATGATATTAAAAATAATAGACCGAAGAAAATAATAATCTATGATAATAAAGGTAGAGAAAGAATTATATATACTTATGAAAACTTTAACTGGACTGATAAGGTTGAAGATGTGGAGTTAGATTTATAACAATGATACAAAACAGTAAGAGCGAATCTAGTATTTACTATGAGGTAGTTCTTGACAACTGGAAAGGTGAGCAAGGTGAGTAATATGGGAAAAAAGATAAGACCCTCTTGGGCAGAAGTGGATTTAGATGCTTTAAGGAATAATGTAAGGGAAGTAAAAAGGGTTTCAGAGGGGAAGGAAATAATTGCTACAATAAAAGCTGATGGATATGGACATGGAGCTATAGATATATATAAGTCTATGATGGATGAAGGTATAAATAGATTTGCAGTAGCTATTGTTACAGAAGCTGTAGAACTAAGAAAAGCTGGTGTGGAAATTCCTATTATTATATTGGGATATACACCAAAGGAATTTTATGATGAAGTTATTGATCTAAACCTAGAGCAAACTATATATGATTATGAAGATGCTAAAATACTTTCAGACATAGCTGTAAAGAAGAATAGTATAGCTAAAATTCATATAGCTGTAGATACAGGTATGGGGAGGATTGGATTTTTAACAACGAGGGAGCAGGCTAGAGAAGTACATAGGATAACTAAGTTAAAAGGAGTAAGAATTGTAGGAATATTTACTCATTTTGCTACTGCTGATGAGAAAGATAAAACTTATGCTAATTTTCAAATTGAAAAATTTAATATGTTTAATAAATATCTTGAAGAATTAGGTGTAATTATACCCTTTAAACATGTAAGCAATAGTGCTGCTATAATAGATTTTCCTGACTTACCATATGATGGAGTTAGAGCTGGTATTATGCTTTATGGATATTATCCTTCCAAGTATGTTAATAAAAATAATGTTAACTTAATACCTGTTATGTCGTTAAAATGTAAAATTGTTCATTTGAAAATAATACAGGAAGGCGATTATGTAAGCTATGGTAGATTGTATAAAGCACCTGCAGAACGGATAATTGGAACTCTTCCTATAGGATATGCAGATGGCATTTCAAGAGCATTAACAGGGATGGCTAAAGTAATTGTGAATGGTAAAGTAGTACCTGTTGTAGGTCGTATTTGTATGGATCAATGTATGATAGATGTAACAGATGTACCTGGTGTGAAAATTGGGGATGAAGTTATATTAATTGGAAAAGATAATATAGGGAATGTTATAACAGCAGATGATATAGCAGAATCTATAGGTACAGTCAATTATGAAGTAATTTGTGATATAAGTAAGAGAATTCCAAGAATATATACAAAAAATGGTAAAATTTTCGGTGTAAGAAACTACGTATAGTAAAAAGTATAAAAAAATGTTGTAAAAAGTAGAAATTGAGGATAATTTCTTTGACATAATAACAATTGATGATTTATAATTAAGTTGTACATAAAGTTGTTATTTAAATTGGAGGTAATGAAATCCATGGGTAGCTCAAAGAAATTTATTCTGAATTTTGGTAGTAGTTTTTGCGAAAAATTTAATGATGTAGATAAAAAACAATTTATAACAAGTAGTAAATTAATTATGGATTGTGGAATAGTATATAGTGAAGGCTATAATAGTAATAGCTATATAGAGAAAATGAAACAAGGATATTTAGCTATGAGAGAATTAAATTTAGAATTATCAGAATATGGCTTTGAGAGTTATATTAATGACTTAAGTGAATATGAAGCTAGCCTTTAGGAGTGTGAATGCCTAATGACAATTGTTATAAAGAGAGGCGATATATTTTATGCTGATTTAAGCCCAGTGGTTGGATCAGAACAGGGTGGAATAAGACCTGTAATAATTATACAAAATGATGTGGGAAATAGATATAGTCCAACTGTGATAGTTTCAGCTATAACCTCTCAGATAAATAAGGCAAAACTTCCAACTCATGTAGAGATTTCTTCTGAAGAATACGGATTAAATAAAGACTCGGTAGTTTTGCTAGAGCAAGTTAGAACTTTAGACAAAAGAAGATTAAAAGAAAAGATAGGTCATATGACCGATGAAGATATGATTAAAGTTGATGTTGCTCTTAAAATTAGTTTAGATTTAAAAATGTAAAAATAAACTTAATATTAAGGGGCTGTTTCAAAATACACTAAATCTTAATTGGATGTGGAGTATGCACTAACAACAATATTTTAGTGAAACTTAACATTTTATAAAGATTAGTGAATTATTTTGAAATAGCTCCTTTTAAATTAAATCGGTAGATGGACAAAAAAATATAAAGTATTTATTACTTTTATAATCAAAGAAGGATAGTTGTATTTAATTGAAGTGTAAGGTAAATAATATATTAATAATTATTGGAGATTTCTTATAATGAAATGTATTGATAAAAGGAAAATTTCAACTAAATAGTTGAGAATAAATAAATTATTGATATAATGAGTTTAGAAGAAAATCAGGGAGGGATAAGCAATGGAAAAGTCATTAATAGCATTAGAGAATATAGCGAAAGTTTTAAGAAAAGATATTATAAAGATGGTAACAGAGTCAGCATCTGGTCACCCAGGCGGTTCTCTATCAGCTGTAGAAATCATTACTACATTATATTTTAATGAAATGAATATTGATGTAGAAGACTCTAAGAATCCTAATAGAGATAGATTTGTATTATCAAAAGGTCATGCTGCACCAGTTTTATATGCAGCTCTTGCGGAGAAGGGTTTCTTTAATAAAGAAGAACTTATGAAATTAAGAAAAACTGGAGCAATGCTACAAGGTCATCCAAATATGAATTACATACCAGGAGTAGATATGTCTACAGGTTCATTAGGTCAAGGAGTTTCCGCTGCGGTAGGTATGGCACTAGCAGGAAAGCTTGATAATAGCTCATATAGAGTATATACCCTACTAGGAGATGGAGAATTAGAGGAAGGTCAAGTTTGGGAAGCAGCTATGTGTGCAGCTCATTACAAACTAGATAATTTAACAGCTTTTGTAGATTATAATGGACTTCAAATAGATGGAGATATTGATAAGGTTATGAATCCTAATCCTATAGCAGATAAGTTTGTAGCATTTGGATGGAACGTGATTTATTTAGAAGATGGTCATGATTTAGTTAAGATAAAAGATGCTATAGAAGCTGGAAAAGGAGTAAAAGATAAGCCTACAATGATAGTTTGTAAAACAATTAAAGGAAAAGGTGTATCTTTTATGGAGAATCAGGCAGGTTGGCATGGTTCAGCTCCAAGTAAAGAGCAGTGTGAAATAGCATTAAAAGAGATTGGGGGAGAAGAATAATGAAAAGTGTTGCAACTAGAGAAGCCTATGGAAAAGCATTAGCAAGAATAGGTAAAGAAAATGAAAATGTAGTAGTTCTTGATGCAGACTTATCTAAGTCTACTAAAACTGCTGATTTTAAGGCTGTATGCCCAGAGAGATTTATCAATATGGGGATTGCTGAAGGTAATATGATGACTGTGGCAGCAGGAATGGCAGCTTGTGGAAAAATTCCTTTTGCATCTACTTTTGCTATATTTGCAACGGGAAGAGCTTTTGAACAAATAAGAAATTCTATATGTTACCCTAAATTAAATGTAAAGGTATGTGCTACTCATGCTGGTCTAACAGTAGGAGAAGATGGTGCTTCTCACCAATCTGTAGAGGATATTTCATTAATGAGAAGCATACCTAATATGGTAGTAATTAGTCCAAGTGATGGAATTGAGGCTGAAGCAGTAATAGAAGCTATAACAAAATATGAAGGTCCTTGCTATGTTAGACTTGGTAGAAGTGCAGTACCTATAATAAATGATAATGAAGATTATAAGTTTGAAATTGGTAAAGGAATAACTTTAAGAGATGGGAAAGATGCTACTATAGTTGCAACTGGAATTATGGTAGAGGCAGCATTAGAAGCGTACAATATTTTGGCTGAAGAAGGCATAAGAGTTAGAGTTATTAATATACATACAATAAAGCCTATAGACGAAGAATTAATAACAAAAGCTGCAAGAGAAACAAATCTTATAGTTACAGCAGAAGAGCATAGTATCATAGGCGGCCTTGGTTCAGCAGTGGCAGAAGTAGTAACTACACATTGTCCAGCTACAGTTTTAAGAGTTGGAATAAAGGATACTTTTGGTGAAAGTGGTAAGCCTGCAGAATTATTAAAAGCTTATGGATTAACAGCATTAGATATAGTTAAAGCAGTTAAGACTGGAATTAGTATGAAATAAATAATAAAATTGAATAGGGAAGAAATCTAAGGATATCTTAGGTTTCTTTTTTTTATAGCCTATGATATAATTTATAAATAATTTGAAAATTCGATTTACTAAGGAGAGCGTTATAGATGAAACAAGATGTTAAAGGATATATTAGTGATGTAGTCTTTTGTTTTAAATTGTCTTTAAAATTAGTCATTATACCCGTAGTCTTAGGTATAGTTATTAGTTGTATATATCTATTAGTTAAAGGTCAATCTATGGAACTTTATCGAATACTTAGAGGAATAAGAAATACAGGAATTATATTTTCTTGTGGAGGATTATTTGTATCAGCATTAGCATTTCTACAACCGACAAAGTTATTGAGACCTTTAAGCTATGAGAAAACTTGGAGACAATATCTTTATAAATTTGGTTTAGTAGGAACTATATTCTGCACCTTTGCATTATTAGCAACATACTTCTTGGTATATGATATGCTAATTCATAACTTATATGTGTAGTTTACATACATAAAGAAGCATGAGTGGAAAAAAATATATATGTTTCCACTCTTTTTTCGTGAAGAAAAATAAGAATTTATTATTTTTTAACTTATGTAGGACTTGCATTTTAAATTTTTATGTTATAATATACACAGATAAAAAGTAAAAAGTCGAGGAGAGTTAATAATTATGATAGATTTTAAAAATGTTACTAAGGTTTATAATAACAATGTACTAGCTTTATCTAATTTAAATGTACATATTGACCAGGGTGAATTTGTTTTCTTAGTAGGCCCAAGTGGAGCAGGAAAATCTACCTTTATAAAGATGTTATTAAAAGAAGTTGATCCAACAGCGGGTTCGGTTATAGTTGCAGGATCAGATTTAACAAAGCTAACAAGGAAAGAAGTGCCTTATTATAGAAGAAAAATTGGAGTAGTGTTTCAAGATTTTAGATTGATACAAAGTTTGAATGTATTTGATAATGTAGCTTTTGCACTAAGAGTTATAGGATCAAGTGAAAAGGATATACAAAAGAAGGTTCCAGCAGTGCTTTCAATGGTAGGATTATCAAAAAAGAGAGATGCTTTACCTACAGAGTTATCAGGTGGAGAACAACAAAGAGTATCTATAGCTAGAGCTATAGTAAATAGTCCATCATTATTAATTGCTGATGAACCAACAGGTAACTTAGATCCTGAAACTTCATTAGAAATTATGGATATTTTAAGTGATATTAGTAGAGCAGGAACTACCATTGTTATGGCAACCCATGCAAGAGACATAGTTGACTCTATGAAAAAGAGAGTTATAGCTATTGAGAAGGGTGTTATTGCCAGAGATGAGGAAAGGGGAAAATATGGTTATGAAATTTGATTCTTTTAAATATTCATTTAAGGAAGCACTTAAAAGTATAAAAAGAAATAAAACTTTAAGTATAGCATCTATAGCTACAGTAACAGCTACACTTTTTTTATTAGGAGCTATAACACTAGGAGTTGCTAATGCAGATAAATTAATTACTCAATTAGGATCCATGGTTGAAGTGAAAATTTACTTAAACGAGGGTATAAGTGATGATAATAAAAATGCTATAGAGAATAAAATTAAAGGCGTAGAAGGTATTGATAAGATAACCTTTCAAAGCAAGGAAGATGCTTTGAAAGATGTAAAGGAACAAATGAATGATGAATTAGGTCAGTTAACATCTGGATTTGAGGATAATAATCCATTCCCAGCTTCCTTTACAGTAAATGTTAAAGAGCCGCTAGTAGTAGATAAAGTTGTAAGTAGTATTAAAGATATGAATGGTATTGATGAGATAAAGGATGCAAGATCTATAATTGCAAAAATTTCTAAGCTTACAGATTCATTTAAAATAGGTGCTGCAGTAGCATTTGTAGTTTTTATTATGATATCTCTATTCTTAATAGGAAATACCATAAAAATTACAGTGTTTACGAGAAAAAAAGAAATAGGAATAATGAAGTATGTAGGAGCTACAGATTGGTTTATTAGATGGCCATTTATAATAGAAGGTATGATACTTGGAATATTTGGAGCAGTCATATCGGTAGTAGCACTAGGCTTCATATATGCTATTATAATTAATAATTTAAGCGCCGATACACTATTTGGATTTGATTTAGTAGGTATTTCTTATATATTGAAGGTGATTATTTGGGAATTCCTGGGATGTGGAGTTTTCATAGGTGCTATTGGAAGTATAATATCCATGAGAAAATTCTTAAAAGTTTAAATTATAAAGAACAAATAAGACTAAGAATTTATTTCTTAGTCTTATTTGTGTATAATATAATATATTGGTAATAGAAATGATTAATAAAATAAATTAAATTTCATAGTATTATTATCGGGGATAAAAAGTAATAATAAATATATGAGAATGAGAGGGTGATTTTTATGGATGGTAAGAAAAATAAATGGAAAAGAGTAACGGGTATAGTGGCTCTTTTGATAGTGACAAATTTAATTACTTTAGGATTATCTAACTATATATCTTTTAAGTTACCAGATGGTAAAGTTATAGTTAGTAGAAAAACATATGAAAATATAGTAGACTTTGAAAAGTTATATACTATAAAAGATAAATTAGATAGATATTATTTGGGTGAAATTGATATTAATAAACTCATAGATGGAGCAGCGGCAGGAATGACAGAAGCTGTAGGAGACCCATATACAACATATATGAATGCTGAAGAGTTTAAAGACTTCTATTCTCAAACAGAAGGAAATTATGTTGGATTAGGAATACAGGTAGGAGTTAAGGAAGATAAGATAGTTGTAGTAGCTACCTTTGAAAATTCACCTGCAGAAAAAGTGGGAATACTTTCAGGGGACATAATTGAAAGCGTAAATGGTACAAAGGTTGAAGGCAAGGACTTGGAAAAAGCAGTGAAAACTATGAAAGGTGAAAAAGGAGAAGCTGTAGAACTTACTTTATCTAGAGAAAACAAAGGTTCTTTTAATGTTAAAGCTGTAAGAGATGAAATAGAGATGATAACTGTAAAAAAAGAAATGATTGATAGTCAAGTAGGATATATTCAGGTAACTATGTTTGATGAAAATACATCTAGTAATTTTGAAAACGCAATTAAAGATTTAAACTCAAAAGGAATGAAGAGTTTAATAGTAGACCTAAGAGAAAATCCAGGAGGATTATTAGATCAAACTGTGAATATGTGTTCACAATTTATTCCTAAGAATAAGAATATAGTTTATACGGAAGATAAGAATGGAAATAGGAAGGATTATAATTCTGTAGGTGGAATTGCTGAAGGATTACCACTTACTATATTAATAGATGAGGGAAGTGCAAGTGCTTCAGAAATATTTACAGGAGCTATAAAAGATTATAAGTTAGGAACTTTAGTAGGTACTAAGACCTTTGGTAAGGGTGTTGTTCAAACAACTTTTTATAGGGATAGAGATGGATTTAGAGATGGAACTGCATTGAAGGTTACTATATCAAAATACTATACTCCTAATGGGCAGAATATCCATGGTATAGGAATAGAGCCAGATATTTTAGTTGAGTATCCAGAAGAACTAAAAGGGAAAGCTTATGATAAATCAGTAGATCCTCAATTTGAAAAGGCTTTGGAAGTGGCAAAAGAAAAGATTAAGTAATAAAATATAGGGTATTATAATAGATATGAGTATTTTTATTATAATAAATACTAATTAAAATAAGTTAACATATAGAAAAATTAATAAAATTAATTTTATAGTTTCAAGTAGATAAATGATGATGTAAAATTAAGTATCTATTATAGTAGATACTTAATTTTACTTATGCACATCTACTCTTTGTTACATAATGAGAAGGAGAAAAATAATGGAACTTTTAAAGTATACTTTGCAGCAGGTGTCCTATGCTATTGTGGAGCCGTCTTATGCGCTTATATTAATAATGATGGCTGTTGTATTCTATATGAAAAATAAAAAAACTACAGTGATGGAAAGATTAATTATGGGTAAAAACTCATCAACGGCTTTTGAACTTACTGTGTCACAAATAGTTATGG
The DNA here is from genome assembly GCF_002435615.1 of Clostridium sp. UBA5988. NCBI lineage: Bacteria > Bacillati > Bacillota > Clostridia > Eubacteriales > Clostridiaceae > Clostridium > Clostridium sp. UBA5988. The sequence goes on from NZ_DJBA01000024.1 coordinate 89,818, forward strand.
GAATATTAGGAGGTGTAGTAGCTAGTTTAATTCTTACATTTTTGGGGATTACTTTTTATGAAACTTCTAATATATTTCTGATATTTATATTATCAGTAGCGTTAATGTTCTTTAGTCCCAAATTAGTTTGTCTTTCATATTCAGGAGCTATTTTGGGACTATTATCAATACTGTTGTATTTTATATCATTAATTATGGAGAATCCAAGTTTAGATGTACTAAAAATGGATATAACTAATTTATTGGTATTGGTTGCAGTAATGCATATTGTTGAAGGGTTATTAGTAATCTTTGATGGGAAAAGAGGTGCTATACCTGTATTTGGATCAAGAGATAAAAAAATCATAGGTGGATTTGCATATAGAAGACAATGGATATTACCAATGATAATATTATTAATGGTACAGGCTACTAGCGCCAATACAGTTATGGGGGGAAGTGTAAACACTCCAGAGTGGTGGCCAATAATTAATCATAATAAAAACATGTTGATTTTTGCTACTATGGTAATTGGTGCACTACCGATTTTTGCAGGAGTTAATTATGCTACAATAACATTTACAAAAAGTAAAAAAAATAAGCCAATATTCTCAGGACTATTAATTTTAGGCTATGGTACTGTATTAATTCTATTATCTTTTCTTGGGGATATAAATAAGATTTTAGATGTGATAATTCTTACATTGATGCCTGTATTACATGAGTATATGTTATATATTGATCGCTTAGCAGAAAAGAAAGGTAAAATAAAGTATGTGAGCAATGAAGAGGGAGTATGTGTTCTAGATGTAGCCCATGATTCAATAGCTAAAAATATGGGAGTTAAAATGGGAGATTTAATATTAGAAATAAATAATATTAAATTATATAAGGATGAAATTATATTTAATATGTTAGAACGTCTTCCGGATATTATTAATATGAAGGTTAGAAGAGAAAATGGATCTATGGAGGAACTAGAATGTAGAGTAAAAAACAATAAAGAAAAATTAGGAATTGTTATAGTTCCTAGGGAAGTTCCAAAGCAGGCTACTGTAGCAAAGCCAGGCAGTTCTAGTTTTTCAGATATTCTAAATAAAATTAAAGAAAAGAAAGATAGTAACGATAAAGAATAATTTTTTATAAAAAGATGAGGTGATGTATCATGGGTCAGTTTAAAATTCATTCAAAATTTAAGCCAACTGGAGATCAACCTGAAGCAATAGATAGTATAGTTAAAGGAATCCTTGAAGATAAAAAATATCAAACTTTACTTGGAGTAACAGGATCAGGGAAGACATTTACTATGGCAAATATTATTGAGAGAGTTCAAAGACCAACTTTAATTCTTGCTCATAATAAGACTTTAGCAGCTCAATTATGCTCTGAATTTAAAGAGTTTTTTCCAGAAAATGCTGTTGAGTACTTTGTTTCTTACTACGATTACTATCAACCAGAAGCTTATATGGCTCAAACTGACACCTATATAGAAAAGGATGCATCAATAAATGAGGAGATAGAAAAGCTACGACACTCAGCTACTTCAGCCTTGATAGAAAGACGAGATGTTATAGTTGTGGCTTCTGTATCATGTATATATGGGCTAGGAAATCCAGAGGATTATAGAAAGCTTACTGTATCTTTACGAGAAGGTATGATTAAAGATAGAAATAGTGTTATTAGTCAGCTAGTGGATATTCAATACGAAAGAAATGATATAAATTTTGTAAGAGGAACCTTTAGAGTTAGAGGAGACGTGCTAGATATATTTCCAGCATCATCAACTAATAAAGGGATAAAAGTTGAGTTTTTCGGAGATGAAATAGACAGAATTCGTGAGTTTGATGTATTAACAGGCAATATAATTAGTGGAAGAAAACATGTATCTATATTCCCAGCATCACACTTTGCTACATCAAAGGAAAATTTAGAAAGAGCTATTTCTCAAATTGAATTTGAATTAGAAGAGAGATTAATGGAGCTAAAGGATGAGGATAAGTTATTAGAAGCTCAAAGATTAAAACAACGAACCAATTTTGATATAGAAATGATGAGGGAAGTAGGTTATTGTACTGGAATAGAAAATTATTCTAGAATATTAGATGGAAGAGCAAAAGGAACACCACCACAAACTCTTATTGACTATTTCCCAGATGATTTTCTTTTCTTTGTAGATGAAAGTCATGTTACACTACCACAAATTAAGGCTATGTATGGAGGAGACAGATCTAGAAAAACTTCTTTAGTAGAGTATGGATTTAGACTTCCATCAGCCTATGATAATAGACCACTTAGGTTTGAAGAGTTTGAAGACAAATTAAATCAAGTATTATTTGTAAGTGCTACACCTGGAGTTTATGAGAATGAACATTCTGTAAATATAGCAGAGCAAATAATAAGGCCAACAGGACTTTTAGATCCTGAAATTATAATAAGACCAGTAAAAGGTCAAATTGATGACTTATATGGTGAGATTAATAGAACTACTGAAAGAGGATTTAGAACTTTAGTTACAACTCTTACAAAGAAGATGGCAGAGGATTTAACTAAATATCTAAAAGAGTTAGGAGTAAAAACTACTTACTTACATTCTGATATAATTACTATGGAAAGAATGGAAATAATAAGAGATCTTCGAAGAGGAGATTATGATGTACTAATTGGAATAAATCTTTTAAGAGAAGGGCTAGATATTCCAGAAGTAGCATTAGTTGCTATATTAGATGCAGATAAGGAAGGGTTCTTAAGGAGTGAAACATCTTTAATTCAGACTGTAGGTAGAGCTGCAAGAAATTCAGAAAGTAAAGTAATAATGTATGCTGATAATATGACAAAGTCTATGGAAAAAACTATAAATGAGACCAATAGAAGAAGAAGTATTCAAAAAAAATATAATGATGATCATAATATAGTACCTACGACTATAATTAAGGAAATAAGAGATGTTATAGAAATTTCTACAGTGGCAGAAGATGAATCTTCATATATCAGTGAAGCAAGTAGTGATTTGCTTTTAGATAAGAAGGAATTGACTAAGCATATTACTAAACTAGAAAAAGAAATGAAAGAAGCAGCTAAGGACTTACAATTTGAAAGAGCAGCGATTTTAAGAGATGAGATAGAACGTATGAAGAGAGAATTTAATTTGTAAAGGAGAAATTTATGAGAAATAGTATTTATATAAAAGGTGCAAAAGTACATAACCTTAAAAATGTAGATCTAGAAATACCAAGAGATAAATTTGTTGTTTTTACTGGACTTTCAGGTTCAGGAAAATCTTCTTTAGCCTTTGATACTCTTTATGCAGAAGGACAAAGAAGATATGTAGAATCTCTTTCAGCTTATGCGAGACAGTTTTTAGGCCAAATGAATAAACCGGATGTAGAGTATATCGAAGGTCTATCACCAGCTATATCTATTGACCAAAAAACTACAAGTAAAAATCCAAGATCTACAGTAGGAACAGTAACTGAAATTTATGATTATTTAAGACTACTTTATGCAAAGATAGGTGTACCCCATTGTCCGAAATGTGGCAAGGAGATTACCCAGCAGACTGTAGACCAAATGGTAGATCAGGCAATGGCTCTGCCACCTAGAACTAAGGTTCAAATCTTAGCACCTGTAGTTACAGGGAAAAAAGGAGAACATGTAAAGATCCTTGAGAATATTAAAAAAAATGGATATGTTAGAGCAAGAATTGATGGTGTTCTGGTAGATTTAGAAGATGAAGATATCAAACTAGAGAAGAATAAAAAGCATACCATTGAAATAGTAATAGATAGAGTAGTTATTAAAGAGGGAATTGAATCAAGAATTACAGACTCTTTAGAGTCAGCATTAAAAATAGGTGAAGGTATAGCTATCTTAAATGTAATTGATGGAGAAGATATACTTTTAAGTGAAAAATTTTCATGTGTAAGTTGTGGAATAAGTATTGGTGAAATTGAGCCTAGAATGTTTTCCTTCAATTCTCCCTTTGGAAAGTGTGATGAGTGTGATGGACTTGGGACTTTAATGGAGATAGATGAGGATTTGGTAATTCCAGATAAAAGCAAATCCATATTAGGTGGAGGAATTTTAACTTTAGGTGAAGGTAGTCTAAAGGAGGATTCATGGACTCGTGCCATATTAGAAGCTCTCGCTAAAAAAAGAGGTTTTACTTTAGATACTCCTATAGAAGAACTATCAGAAGAAAATTTAAATTCTGTTTTATATGGAACAAATGGAGAAAAATTACGAATAGAGTATACCAAGGAATTTAAAACTGGTATATATAATTATGCTTATGAAGGTATAATAAATAATTTAAAAAGAAGATATATGGAAACTAACTCAGATTACATAAAGAGAGAAGTAGAAGAGTATATGAGTGATAATCCTTGTCCTAAGTGTAAGGGAAGAAGATTATCTAAAGAAGCTCTATCTGTTACTGTAAGTGGTAAAAATATAAGTGAATTTTGTACTATGTCTATTATAGAAGAACTTGATTTTGTAGACACATTAAAATTATCTAAAAAGGATGAAATTGTAGCAGAACAAGTATTAAAGGAAGTTAAGAGTAGACTTAGTTTTTTAAAGGATGTAGGACTTAGTTATCTTAACTTAAGTAGAGCATCAGGTACTTTATCAGGAGGAGAAGCGCAAAGAATTAGATTAGCAACTCAAATTGGTTCTAGTTTGATGGGGGTTTTATACATTTTAGATGAGCCGAGTATTGGGTTGCATCAAAGAGATAATGATAAATTAATAAAGACTTTAAAGCATCTTAGAGACATAGGAAATACTTTAATTGTAGTTGAACATGACGAAGATACTATGCGAGAAGCGGATTACTTAGTAGATATAGGTCCAGGAGCAGGAGAGCATGGAGGAAAAATAGTAGCTGCAGGTACAGTGAAACATGTGATGAAGTGTAAAGAGTCCATTACAGGTCAATATTTAAGTGGGCATAGAACTATAGATGTGCCTGAAAAATATAGAATTATGGATAAAAATAGAGTTATAAAAGTTAAAGGTGCAAAGGAAAACAATCTAAAAAATATAAGTGTTGAATTTCCATTAGGATTATTTACATCTGTAACAGGAGTTTCAGGGTCAGGGAAAAGTACTTTAGTTAATCAGGTTTTATATAAGGGGTTAAATAGAAAATTAAATGGTTCTAAGAAACTACCAGGAAAACATGAGGAAATTGTAGGTGCTGACCAGATTGATAAGATTATAAATATAGATCAAAGTCCAATAGGAAGAACACCTAGAAGTAATCCTGCTACATATACAGGAGTATTTGATTTAATAAGAGAAATTTTCACTATGGTTCCAGAGGCTAAAAGCAGAGGATATAAACAAGGTAGATTCAGTTTTAATGTTAAAGGTGGAAGATGCGAAGCTTGTAAAGGTGATGGAATAATAAAGATAGAAATGCAATTTTTATCTGATGTCTATGTTGAATGTGAAGTGTGTAAAGGAAAGAGATATAATAGAGAAACATTAGAGGTAAAATACAAAGGAAAAACTATTGCAGATGTTTTAAATATGACTGTAGAGGAAGGGTTAGCTTTCTTTGAAAATATACCTCGTATAAGTAGTAAACTTCAAACTCTTATGGATGTTGGATTATCCTATATAAGATTAGGTCAACCATCAACCACATTATCAGGCGGAGAGGCACAAAGAATAAAGCTTGCCTATGAATTATCTAAAAGAAGTACAGGAAAGACTTTGTATATATTAGATGAACCCACTACTGGATTACACATTGATGATGTTAGTAAACTTATAAAAATTCTCCAAAGACTTGTAGAAGGAGGGAATACTGTAATAGTAATTGAACATAATTTAGATGTAATAAAGTGTTCAGATTATATTATAGACTTAGGACCAGAAGGTGGAGATCAAGGAGGAACTATTATAGTTAAAGGAAATCCTAAAGATGTAATTAAATGTTCTAAATCATATACAGGACAGTACCTAAAAAAGATGATATAATTACTTATAACTAGCATCATAATTTATAATGATGCTAGTTATGTTATATATGTATAAAGGAGTTTTGCTTATGAATATTTTAAAATTCGCATTGAATTTAGGAATAATAGCCATAGTTTATTTTATTATAATCTACGCTTTAAAAATAATGTATACAGATACTAAATCAGTGGGTAAAAGAAGGAATAGAACTAGAAAGGCTACTTCTGGGCTAGAAATAATAGTAGCTGGAGAAAATACAAATCTAAAAAATGGAGGAATACTACCAATAGTAGATAACTTAACTATGGGAAGAAAAAGTGATAATACAGTAATTTTAGATGATAAATATGTTTCTTCTCATCATGTTAAAATTTTCAGAAGAAATAATGAGTATGTGTTGGAAGATTTGGAGAGCACTAACGGAACTAAGGTTAATGATATTAGAATAAAGAATTCCCTTATATTAAAGTCAGGGGATATAATAAAGGTGGGAACTGCTACCTTTAAATTTATGTAGTTATTAGGAGGCAAGTATGAAGGGGATAAAACAAGAAAAAAGAGTGCTTAGATTTACTTATTTGCTTGTAATGGCACTATTTTTTAATGTAGCAATTCTAACTCCAACTATTGATAAGGGTGCAATATTTATAGGAGCAATAATATGTGGTTTATTATGTTATTCGCACTTTGTAATAAGAAGATTTTATCCAGATGGGGATAAATTTATATTATTATTTTCAAATATCCTTGCTGTTATAGGAATTGCTATGATATATAGGTTGGATTTACCCATATCAGGAGGTAGTTATATAGCGGAAGGTACTAGAAGTTTTTTAACAGCGAAGCAAATTATATTTTTTGCTTTAGGTATGACTATGTTTATATTAGTTGTTGTAATACTTCCAGATTTAAAAAGATTTAGTAAGTACAAATATTTGTATCTAATAATAACATTATTATTTATGTCCATGGGTACCTTTTTTGGAAAGGAACAGTTTGGAGCTAAAAACTGGGTAAATTTATTTGGGTTCGGTTTTCAACCTTCTGAGTTTGGAAAAATTGCCTTAGTAGCTTACCTTGCTTCAGCATTAAAGGATTATGAAAAGCCTTCGAAGTTTTGGATTAAGATAGGAAAGGCAATTGGATTTAGGAAAGAAAGCTCATATAAATATATAAGTTTAATAGAGCCTGCTATTGTAATGATGATATCATTGCTATTTATGTTAGCTCAAACAGACTTGGGTTCAGCGCTAATTTTCTTTGCCATAGCACTTACTATGCTTTATATTGCTACATCAAATAAAAAGTATGTAATAATAGCATTACTGTTATTTGTAGTTGGTGGTGTCATAGGATATTACTTGTTTCATCATGTTCAAATAAGGGTTATGATATGGAGAAACCCATGGAAGTATGGATATGATGAAGGACATCAGCTTGTTCAATCCCTTATAGCTATAGCAAATGGTGGATTTTTTGGGGTAGGACTCGGAAATGGATATCCAGGATATATTCCAGTAGTAGAATCTGACTTTATATTTGCGGCTATATGCGAAGAGTTAGGATTACTTATTGGATTTGCAGTTATAATTTTAAACTTTCTATTATTCTATAGATGTATAAGAGCTGCACTTTACATAAAGGATAAGTTCTCAAGATTATTAGCTGTTGGATATAGTACTATGATGGTATCTCAAACACTAGTAATTATTGGTGGTGTAACTGGAGCTATACCTCTTACAGGAATAACTTTGCCTTTTGTTAGTTATGGAGGAAGTTCTATGCTGATAAGTTATCTTTCACTAGGTATAATACAAAAAATATCAGAGGAGAGTAGTAATTATGAATAATCTACAAAAGAACATAAAAAATGTAATGATTGTATTTCTGTTATTATTTATTGCTCTAATCTCTTATATAAGTTATAGTACATTATTTAAAAATCAAATAGCTTTGGATAGTGTTTATAATAAAAGAAATCAAGCGGAGAAAAATAGAGTTATTAGAGGAACTATTTATGACAGAGATATGAATCCTTTAACTACAGGTGAAAAAACAGGGGAGTTTTCTCAAACAAGAAAGTATGTTGGAGGAGTAGCTTTTTCTCATGTGGTTGGTTATAATGATGCTAAGTATGGGGCTAGTGGAATTGAAAAGAAGTTTGATAAAGAACTTTCAGGACAATCAGTAAATTCTATAAAGGATATGTTTTCCAGTAAAAAGGATGAGAATAAAGTTGGAAATCATGTAGTGACTACCTTAAATTCTAAGTTACAACAAAGAGCCTTTGAGGTTTTAGGTAATAGAAAGGGATCAATAGTAGCATTAAATCCTAAGACAGGAGAGGTTCTTGCTATGGTGTCAAAACCAAGTTTTGATGCAAATACAATACAAGAAGACTTTGAAAAGCTGTCACAACAAGAGGATACACCTTTCTTGAATAGAGCAGTTTCAGGTCTTTACCCACCAGGCTCAACCTTTAAAGTTATTACAGCCATAAGTGCTTTAGAGAATATGTCAGATATAACTAATAGAACCTTTAATGATGAGGGAAAAATTAGTTTTAATGAAAGTGAATACCTAGAAAACTATAAAGGGTATGCTTATGGAAGCATTGGACTTAGAACAGCTTTTTTAAAGTCTAGTAATGTGGTATTTGGTACCTTAGCTATGGAGCTTGGAAATGATAATTTAAAGGGAACATCAGAAAAGTTCTTCTTTAATAAAGATATTCCATCAGAAACTCTTACCATTGATAATAGTATTTTTCCAAAATATAAAAGTGATGAGGTTGGTAATATAGCTCAAAGTGGTATAGGACAAAGTGGAGTACTAGCAAGCCCAATAGAAATGGCGTTAGTGGCTAGCACTATAGCTAATAATGGTGTAATGATGGAACCTAATGTAGTAAAGGAAATCATAAGTCCGGAAGGAAAAGTAGTTAAAAACTATGAACAAAAGGAAGCAGCTACAGTTACAACTCCTGAAAATGCAGCATTGCTAAAGGAATATATGAAAGCTGTAGTCAATGAGGGAACTGGTCAGGCAGCAAATTTATGGAAGGTTCAAGTATCAGGAAAGACTGGAACTGCAGACCATGACTCTGGAGATAAGGAGCCACACACTTGGTTTATAGGTTTTGCAGGTTATGATGACCCAGAAATAGCCTTTGCTATAATTGCAGAAGAAGGTGGAAATGATAGCTTTAATGCCAGCGCTATGGCAAAGGAGCTTATGAAAGCTTATTTTAATACAAATTAATATTAAAACTTTTAAAATATAATTATATAATATAACTTATGAGTATTTATCATTGAATTAAAAGTAAAGCTCAATAAGTATTATACTAAAGATGAAACAACTTTTGGATGAAAAGTGAGGTGATTTAATGTTTGATTTTGAATATCATCTAAAAAATCTTCCAGACAATCCTGGAGTTTATTTAATGAGAAATTCTTTGAGAGAAGTAATATATGTAGGAAAAGCAAAAAATCTTAAAAATAGAGTAAGACAATACTTTCAGAATTCTAAAAATCATAGTGAAAAAGTTAGAGCTATGGTTAAGAATATAAGTGAATTTGAGTATATAGTTACAGATTCTGAAGTAGAAGCTTTAATACTAGAATGTAATTTAATTAAAAAGTATAGTCCTAAATATAATATTTTGCTAAAAGATGATAAATATTTTCCGTTTATTAAAATTACAAATGAAGAATTTCCAAGGGTATTAATTACAAGAAATTATGGAAATGATTCATCTAAATATTTTGGACCATATACGGATGGAAGTGCAGTATATACTATAAATGAACTTATAAAGAAGGTATTTCCTCTTAGAACATGTAGAAGAGTTATAAAGGAAGATGGGCCTAAAACAAGGGTTTGTCTTAACTATCATATAAAATTATGTAGTGGACCATGTGAAGGATTAATTTCTAAAGAGGAATATAAAAAAATTATCGATGATGTGGTGGATTTACTTACAGGAAAGGATACAAAGATTACTAGTAAGATTAAGGCTGAAATGGAAGAAGCAGCAGAAAATTTAGATTTTGAAAAAGCGGCTTCTTTAAGAGATAAGTTGATAGCCATAGATAAAATAAATGAAAAGCAAAAGATTATTAGTAATAATTTTGAAAATGAAGATTTTATAGGTATTTCTCAAGATGAAAAAGATAGTTGTATTCAGATATTCTTTTTAAGAGATGGTAAAATCGTTGGAAGAGAAGATTTTATTTTAGACAATACAGGAGTAGAAGAGCCTGCCTATGTCATAGAGGAATTTATTAAAAACTTTTATGGTGGAACTGCTTTTATACCTAAGACTGTATATGTAAGTCATTGTGATGAAATTGATATCTTAGAGCAATGGTTATCTATAAAGAAGGAATATAGAGTGACTATAAAGGTTCCACATAAAGGAGAAAAGAGAAGGACTCTTGATATGGTAGAAAAAAACGCTAGCCATGCTCTCGAAATGTTTAAGATTAAACATAAAGTAGACAAGGAACTTAATAATGTGGCACTTTCTGAAATTCAAGAGGCTCTTGGGATTGAAGATATGCCTAGTAGAATTGAAGCCTATGATATATCTAATATCATGGGAATGGATTCTGTAGGAACCATGGTAGTATTTCAAGATGGAGTAGCTAAAAGTAGTGATTATAGAAGATTTAAAATTAAAACTGTAGAAGGTGCAGACGATTATGGCTCTATGCGAGAGATATTAACAAGGAGATTTACCCATGGATTAGAAGAAATAAGGAAAATAAATAATAATGGTATGGATTTTAAGTCGGGTAAGTTTTCTATTTTTCCTGATTTGATTATGATGGATGGTGGAAAGGGACAAATTAATATAGCACTTCAAGTATTGGAGGAGTTAAATATTAATATACCTGTATGTGGCATGGTGAAGGACGATAAGCATAGAACAAGAGGACTTATTTATAAAAATAAAGAAATTCTGTTAAAGCCATCTTCCAAGGCTATGCTTTTAATAACTAGGATTCAGGATGAAGTTCATAGATTTGCCATTACATATCATAGAACCTTAAGAGATAAACGTACTTTATTTTCTATATTAGATGAAATACCTAAAATAGGAGAAAAGAGAAGGCGTGAACTTCTAAAAAAATTTGGTAGTATTGAAAATATAAAAAAGGCTACCTATGAAGAGTTAATGGCTACACCTTCTATGGATGGGAAAGCTACTGAAAGTATAATTAATTATTTTAAGAAAAATAGTTAATAACCATATGTCAGCATAAAATATTGAATTAGAGTGTTTATACTATTAGTAGGATAGTATACTTAAAATGAAAGAAATATGTAATAACTGTTGATATATATAACCTAAGTATTTTATACTTAATATATAATAATATAGTAAGAGGTATACAATGAAATTAAAGGATAGTTTTATAAGAAGTGTTTTAGATGTAGCAGGGAATGAAAATGTAAAAATAGATGAACTAATGAAGAATCATACTTCTTTTAAGGTAGGTGGACCAGCTGACCTATTAGTTTACCCTTCTAATTATGAAATGGTAAAAGACTTAATTAACATATGCAAGGAAAATAAGGTGGATTATTTCATATTAGGAAATGGATCTAATCTCATAATAAGAGATGGAGGAATAAGAGGAGTAGTCATAAAACTAGGACACATAAATAAAATAGTAGTAGATGAAAATTTAATATCTGCACAATGTGGAGCTAAGTTATATTCAGTTGCAGATCAGGCTTTAAAGAATAGTTTATCAGGGCTAGAATTTGCGTCTGGGATACCAGGATCTATTGGAGGTGCTACTGCAATGAATGCAGGTGCCTATGACGGAGAAATGGCAAAAGTAATTGAAAGTTCATTAGTAATTGATAATGAAGGGACCATTAGAGAATTAAATAAAGAAGAACTAGAATTTGGATATAGGAATAGTGCAATTTTAAAGTATGGATATATAGTTCTGGAAACAAGAATGAGATTGTCTCATGGAGATAAAGCTTTGATCAAAGAAAGAATGGATGATCTAGCAGAAAGAAGAAAAAGTAAGCAACCCTTAGAATATGCATCAGCAGGAAGTACATTTAAAAGACCCGAGGGATATTTTGCAGGTAAGCTTATTCAAGATTCAGGATTAAAGGGTACTAGCGTTGGGGACGCACAGGTATCTGAAAAACATTCAGGATTTATCATAAATAGAGGCAATGCAACGTCAAAGGATATTTTAGATCTTATTGAAGTTGTAAAAGCTAAAGTTTATGAAAAATTTAAGGTTGAATTACACACTGAAGTTAGAGTTATAGGTGAAGATAATTTAACCTAATATAAAAAATAGGGAGATGGGGATATGATTTCAAAAAAAATGGTGGATTATGTTAATGGTAGTTCATTAATCAGAGCTATGTTTGAAGAAGGTAAAAGACTTGCATCAATTTATGGTGCAGAAAATGTTTATGATTTCAGTTTAGGAAATCCAAATCTTGAACCGCCATGCACTGTAAAGGAGGCAATTGTAGATATTTTAAATAATGAACCTAATACTATGGTTCATGGTTACATGAGCAACTCAGGATATGAGGATGTTAGAGAAACTATTGCCAACTCAATTAACAAAAAATTTGATACAAGTTTTACAGAAAAGAATATAGTTATGACTGTAGGTGCAGCAGGTGGTTTAAACGTGATTTTTAAAACTCTCTTAAACCCAGAAGATGAAGTAGTAGTATTTGCACCATATTTTGGTGAATATAGAAGTTATGCAGCTAACTATGATGGAAAGCTTGTAGTAGTATCACCAAACACTACAGATTTTCAACCTAATTTAGATGAGTTTAAAAGTAAAATTACGGATAAGACTAAAGCTGTTATAATTAACTCTCCAAACAATCCTACAGGCGTTGTTTATTCAGAAGAGACTATTATAAAACTTACTAATATCTTAAAAGAGAAACAAAAGGAATTAGGAACTGACATATATCTAATATCAGATGAGCCTTATAGAGAGCTTGTATACGATAACATTCAAGTGCCATATTTAACAAAGTATTATGATAATACAATTGTTGGATATTCCTATAGTAAATCTCTTTCATTACCAGGAGAAAGAATTGGATATTTAGTTATACCAAATGAAGTATCCGATTTTGAAAATGTTGTATCTGCTGCTAATGTAGCTACTCGTATTTTAGGATATGTAAATGCGCCATCACTTTTCCAAAGAGTGATAGCTAGATGTTTAGATGATAAAGTTAATATTGATTTTTATAATAAAAATCGAGAACTACTTTATAGTGAACTTACTTCTTATGGATATAATTGTATAAAACCAGAAGGTGCTTTCTATTTATTTGTTAAATCACCTATAGAGAACGATATTGAATTCTGTAATATGGCAAAAAAATATAATATTTTAATAGTTCCTGGAACTTCTTTTGCTTGTCCAGGATATATTAGAATTGCTTATTGTGTAGCTTATAGTACTATAGAAAATGCCTTACCTGGATTTAAATCATTAATTGAGTCTATAAAATAAATAAATATAAAAATAATATTGTTAATTTTAAAAATTTTATGTGAAAGATATAGGATAAATAAATATTTATCCTATATCTTTTTTAGTAATATAAATTACTATATGATATAATTAATGTGTATAATATATAGATATTAGTGTTAATTTTTATTAAAAATATTAATTTAAAAGAAGTATAATTTTAAATTAAAATAAGATTAAATTTAAAAGTTTTACTGGAATTAAATATGCAAAAGAGGTGTGATAGAATGAAATTTTTGATAGTTACAGGTATGTCAGGAGCAGGTAAGACACAAGCAATAAGATCACTTGAGGATTTAGGGTTTTACTGTGTAGATAATTTACCACCAACCCTTATAATAAAATTTGCTGAAGTATGTTTTAAAACTGAAGGTAAAATAGATAAAATTGCCATAGTAGTAGATATTAGAGGGAGAACATTTTTTGATGACTTATTAGGTAGTTTGTCCACTCTTGATAAAGAAGGTTATCTATATGAAGTATTATACCTTGAAGCTACAGATGAAACCTTAGTTAAAAGATATAAAGAATCAAGAAGAAAACATCCTCTTGCACCAGATGGAAGGATTATTAATGGTATAAGTATAGAAAAGAAAAAACTAAAAGGAATAAGGGAAAGGGCTAGTAAAATAATAAACACATCAAAACTAACTAATAAAGAGCTAAATGAAGAAATAACTATGGCCTATGGAGATGAAGGTCAAATTGAAAGTCCTTTACTTATTAATGTAATATCCTTTGGATTTAAATATGGAATACCTTTAGATGCGGATTTAGTTATGGATGTAAGATTTATTCCTAATCCATATTATATTGCTGATCTAAAGCCTTTTAGCGGCCTAGATAAGCCGGTAAAAGATTATGTATTATCTAAAGTTGAAACACAGCAATTTGTAGAAAAATTTATAGATATGCTTAAATTTTTAATCCCTAATTATAAAATAGAAGGAAAAAGACAATTGATTGTTGCTATTGGTTGTACAGGAGGTAGACATCGTTCTGTAGCTATTGCAAATAAAGTATATGAGACTTTAAATCATAATGGTAATAGTGTAACTATAGATCATAGAGATATAAATGAGGATGTAAGTAGAGGAGCTGGAAAGCGATGAAGCTTAAGGACGGGTTAATGCCTGGTGTGGGAATTAAGAGGTGGATATGCCAAATTATTTTAGGTGTATTTTTAATTTCCTACTCTATAATTGAGCTTATAAGAAGATGGGGTGAAGGTATTTCTATTAAAATATTTTTAGTAGCAATACTAGTTTTAGGGTGTGTATTGACCTATATAAGTTTAGAGAAGTATACTAAAAAAGTAATAGATATAATAAAGTTTGAAGCCTTGAATTTTTCTATGGGAAAGAAAAATTTTGACGATGATTTTTTTAAAAATAGTATATTAGTAAAGGGTCCTAAGGTGGTAGTTATTGGAGGTGGAACAGGGCTCTCCAATATGCTTAGTGGACTAAAAAGATATACCACTAATATAACCGCAGTAGTTACAGTGGCTGATGATGGAGGTGGTTCTGGAGTACTGAGGCAAGATTTAGGAATGTTACCACCAGGAGATATTCGTAACTGCATAATAGCTTTAGCAGATACTGAACCTTTGATGGAACAGCTCTTTAGGTATAGATTTAAGGATGGTTCTTTAGAAAATCAAAGTTTTGGTAATTTATTCTTAGCTGCTATGAATGGGATTTCCGATAATTTTTTAGAGGCAATTAAAAAAACTAGTGAGGTTTTAGCAGTAACAGGAAAAGTACTGCCTGTTACTCTAGAAAATGTGCAATTATATGCAAAACTAAAAAATGGAGACATAATAAAAGGAGAATCCTCAATACCTACTGAGAGCTTAAATAGAAAATCACCTATAGATAGAGTATTTATAGAGCCTAAAGATGCTAAGGGGGTTCAAGAGGCCGTTGATGCTATAAGAGATGCTGATGCAGTTATATTAGGTCCAGGAAGTGTGTATACTAGTATAATCCCTAATCTAATGGTAGGTGATATAAGAGAGGCTGTAAAGGCCACTAAAGCATTAAAGATTTATGTATCAAATATAATGACTCAACCAGGTGAGAGTGATAACTTTAGTGTTCAAGATCATATAAGAGCTATAATGAAACATTGCCAAGGTATGCCTATTGATTATGCTATTGTAAATAAAGGACTCTCAAAGGAAGAAGAAAATATAAAAGAAAGATACTTACAAAAAGGCTCAACCTTTGTTCAACTTGACCATGGTGACAAAGATAAGCTAAATGTAAAATATATAGAATTTGATATGATAAAGATTAAAAAAGAACTCATAAGACATGATGAGGATAAACTTGCTAAAATACTTATAGAAACTATATTAAAGAAAAAAATGATTAATGATGAGAAAAGAATTTTTGAATATATATATTTATCACAGAGATTAAGAAGAGAAAAAAAGGATAGGGAGTAGAGAAATGTCATTTTCACTAAAGGTAAAAAATGAAGTATGTAGAAATAGTGAATTATCTAAAGATGAAATAGCTGCCCAATTATCAGCTATAATGAAGTCAAGTGGAACATTGGGTTTTGGATTTAACAGATCTATTACTTTTAAGATAGTAACTGAAAATCCAGCTATAGCAAGATGGATTTTTAAGAATTTAAAAGATTTCTATGATATTCACACTAAATTATTAGTAAAGAAAAGCAATTCGTTAAAGAAAAATAATATATATATGGTTTTAATACCAGAAGAAGTAGATGTAAAGGGACTCCTTCAAGAATTGGGAATAATAGAAAAGGATGGCTTATTTAATATACACTACGGAGTACCTAGTGAAGTTATAAAAAATGAAAATTGTAAGAGAGCATATATAAAGGGAGCTTTTTTAGGGGGAGGAAGTATTAGTAACCCAGAGAAAACTTACCATCTAGAGTTTGTAACTCATGATCAAGATTATGCCAATGAACTTAGTGATCTTATTAACAGTTATAAGCTTAATTCTAAAGTAATACAAAGGAAAAATAGTTTTGTAATATATTTAAAAGAGGGAGAGCAAATAGTAGATCTTTTGAATATAATAGGTGCACATAATGCATTATTAGAGCTTGAAAATATAAGAATCATGAAGGAAATGAGAAATAATGTAAATAGAATTGTTAACTGTGAAACTGCAAATCTTAGTAAAACTGTTAATGCAGCTGTAAGACAGGTGGAAAGTATAAAGCTTATTGAAAGTGAAATTGGACTTGATAGGCTACCTAAAAATTTAAAGGAAGTAGCTAAATTGAGGCTTGCCTTCCCAGATGAATCATTAAAGGAGTTAGGAGCTATGTTAAATCCGCCTGTAGGAAAATCAGGAGTAAATCATCGTCTTAGACGAATTGAAAAAATAGCTGATGAGCTTAGGAAAGAGGGTAGATAGGCATGTCAAAACATGAAGAAATAATTAAATATATTCTATCCTTAGATATAAATACTAAGATATCTGTTAGAGGAATTAGTAGTAAATTAGGTGTCAGTGAAGGAACGGCATATAGAGCAATAAAAGAGTGTGAATCTATAGGAATTGTCAATACAATTCCTAGGGTTGGTACAGTAAGAGTAGAAAAGTTAGAAAAAAAGAATATTGACAAGATATCCTTTAGGGAAATTGTAAACATGGTAGATGGAACCTTAATTGGTGGTAAGGGTGGAGAGAATAATTTTCTTGAAAGATTTATAATAGGAGCCATGGAAGTTGAAACCATTAAGAGATACATAAGCCCAGGTTCGTTACTTATAGTAGGAAATAGAGAAAAAGCTCAAAGACTAGCTCTTGAAAATCAATGTGCTGTGCTTATCACTGGGGGCTTTCAATGTAGTGATGAAATAAAGACTCTAGCAGATAAAACAAATTTGCCTGTAATATCCTGTACCTATGATACCTTTACTGTTGCAAGCATGATAAATAAGGCTATATATGAAAATAATGTTAAGAAGGAAATTGTATTAGTAGAAGATGTTATGGATAAAAATCCAGAATACTTAAATGTATGGGACAAGATTAAAGCATTAAAAGAATTATCAGAGAAAACTAGGCATGAAAGATTTCCAGTTTTAGATGAGGAATCTAGAGTTATAGGTCTTGTAAGTATAACTCAAATAAATAATCATGATGACAATGAGATCGTAAATACCATTATGACAAAGAATCCTATTGTGTTAAACCCTACAAGCACAGTTGCCTATGCAGCACATATCATGGCTTGGGATGGAATTCAAATATGCCCAGTGGTATATAAAAAGAAATTAATAGGTATAATTTCCAGAGGAGATGTAATAAAGGCATTACAAATAGTTACAAGACAGCCTCATGTAGGTCATACTATGGATGATTTAATTTTAAAGAATTTTGAATTTGAGTCTAGTAAGAATAAGATGCATTTCTGGGGAGAAATTGTGCCTGAAATGCTTGACTCTATAGGTACTGCATCATGGAATGCATTAAATATGCTTTTATCAACTATGGGAACTATGGTATTAAGACAAAATGGTATTACAAATGTAGCTATAGATAGTTTCACATCTTATTTTACTAAGCCAGTTCAAATGGGTAGGATAATTGATGTATATTCTGAAGTAATAGATAGAGGAAGATATTATTCAAAGGTAGAAGTAACAATGTATAATCAAAATAAAGAGATTATGGCGAAGGCTATGCTATCAGCCAAGGTACTAAAAAATAATTAAATAAAATAGGTTAATGTATAGGGGGTAAAAAGTTGTTTACACATGTGGTTTTATTTAAATTAAAAGAAAATACAAGTGAAAACGTAAAGTTTGTAGCAAATACTCTTAAAGCTATGGAAGGAAAAATACCTGAGCTTAAGGAGATAGAAGTAGGAATAGATGAGCTTCATACGGATAGATCTTTTGATGTATGTCTTATAACTAGATTTGATTCTGTAGATGACATGAATGAATATCAGATACATCCATATCATGTTAATGAAGTTTTAGGTAAAATTAAGCCCTATATTGAGGTTTCCAAAGTGGCTGACTATATTAAATAAAGTGTTATTTTAAAGATAAAAAGAACTCTGTTTATCATGGAATGTCTCAAAATCATTAATTTTTAGTTCAGTTTTATAGATAAATTACTGGGACTAAAAAGATTAATTATATAAGACATTCCATTTTTGAGAATGTTACAAAACATATGTGTGTATAATTACTTAATAGTTGATAATTTTAAGTAAAAAGAGGTGTTTTAATGAAGGGGAAGATTAGAAACATTATAAGTATACTTTTAATTTTAGTGGGGATTGGATTATTACTGTTTGCTGTTAGAGGAAAGTGGGAAACAAAAAAAGTTCAAGATCAGCTTTATGACAAATTTGTATCAGAAGAAAAGCAAGAAGTTAATCATGAAAAAAATAAGAATAGTAAGGAAGAAAAACTTCCTTATATAGATATGGTAAATCCAATTGCAGTTTTAGAAATACCAAAAATAAATTTGAAAGTAGTAGTAGCAGAAGGTACTGAGGATGAAATAATAAAATATGCAGTAGGACATTTTAAGGATACTGCTATGCCAGGGGATATGGGTAACTTTGCACTAGCAGGACATAGAAACTATGATACAGGAGAATTTTTTCTAAGACTAAACAAATTAGAAGTTAATGATGATATAATAGTATCTACTCATGATAAGACCTTTACTTATAAAGTTACAGAGAGCTTTACAGTTGCTCCAGAAGACACCTATGTTTTAGATAAAAGTGAGGATGCAACAATAACCCTTGTAACATGTACTTATGATGGTAAGGACAGATTAATAGTAAGAGGTAAGTTAGAAACATAATATAAAAATAAGTATTTTAAAAGAAATTAGTTTTGTTACCAAGGATGCAGGGGGTGAAAATATGAAGGATTTTGTACATCTGCATGTGCATACAGAGTATAGTCTCTTAGATGGTTCAGGGAAAATATCTAAACTTATTAAAAGAACTAAGGAATTAGGTATGAAAGCTATTGCTATTACTGATCATGGAACTATGTATGGTGCAGTAGATTTTTATAAAGAAGCTATAGAAAATGGGATAAAACCCATAATTGGATGTGAAATATATGTGGCAGGAAAATCAATGTACATTAAAGAACCTCAAAAAGACAATGATACCTATCACTTAGTTTTGTTAGTTAAAAATCAGGTAGGTTATGAAAATCTAATGAAAATAGTATCTACTGCTTCTATAGAGGGTTTTTATTATAAACCAAGAGTAGACTATGAATTTTTAAAGGAAAATTCTGAAGGATTAATTGCTACTAGTGCTTGCTTAGGTGGTGAGGTTCAAAAAAATTTACTTAGAGATAATAAAGAAAAGGCCAAGGAAGTTGCTTTAAAATATAAGGAAATATTTAAAGATGATTTTTATTTAGAATTACAATACCATGGAATTTCCCAGCAGTTACAAGTGAATGAAATGTTATTAGAATTGTCTAAGGAATGTGATATCCCATTAGTATGTACTAATGATACTCACTATATAAACGAAGAAGATAGTAAATCACACGATGTATTACTTTGTATTCAAACAGGTAAAACAGTAGAAGATAAAACTAGGATGAGATATCCTTCAAATCAATTTTATCTTAAGTCACCTGAAGAAATGTATGAGACTTTTTCTTATATACCAGAGGCTATGGAAAACACGCTAAAGATAGCAGAAAAGTGTGATTTTGATTATAAATTTCATGAATCTAAGTTACCTAAATTTCCTTTGCCTGAGGGGATAGATCCCTTTGAATATCTTAGAGAAAATTGCTATAAGGGACTTATTGAAAGATATGAAGTATTCTCAGCTTTAAATGGAGTATTGGATGAAGAAAAAGTAAATAAAATAAGAGAAGAAAATGAAGAAGGAAAACTTCTGTGCAATAGATTAGATTATGAGTTAGGAATAATCAAGAAAATGGGATATGTTGATTATTTTCTAATTGTTTGGGATTTTATAAAATATGCCAATGAAAATGGAATTCCTACAGGACCGGGAAGAGGTTCAGCAGCAGGAGCTATAGTTGCATATACCTTAGGAATAACCAAAATAGATCCAATAAAGTATGCTTTACTTTTTGAGAGATTTCTTAATCCAGAAAGGGTAAGTATGCCTGATATTGACTCAGACTTTTGCTATGAAGGGCGTCAAAGGGTAATTGATTATGTAGTTGATAAGTATGGAGAAAATAATGTATCACAGATAATTACCTTTGGAACCATGGCACCAAGGGCATGCATCAGGGATGTAGGAAGAGCAATGAATTACTCCTATGCTGAGGTAGATAAAATTGCAAAGATGATCCCTTCAGTATTAAATATAACTATAGACAAATCATTGGAGATGAATAGTGAGCTACAAGAACTTTATGATGTAGATGAGAGAGTACGTGAACTTATAGATGTAGCTAGAGATTTAGAAGGGTTACCAAGACACTCATCTACCCATGCTGCTGGAGTAGTTATAGCATCCCATCCTTTAGTAGAATATGTTCCATTACAAAAGAATGAAGGTATGATAGTAACTCAGTTTACCATGGGTACATTAGAAGAATTAGGACTTTTGAAGATGGATTTCTTAGGATTAAGAACTCTTACAGTAATGGATGAAGCTATTAAGAATATATGGGAAAATCAAGGTATAAAAATAGATATAGATCATATAGACTTTGGAGATTCAAAGGTTTATCAGATGATTGGAGAAGGAAAAACAGTAGGTGTATTCCAGTTAGAATCTGCAGGAATGACTTCCTTCATGAGAGATCTAAAACCAGACTGCTTTGAGGATATCATAGCAGGAATAAGTCTTTATAGACCAGGTCCAATGGCAGAAATTCCAAAATACATTGAAGGAAAAAGAAATCCAGACAAAGTTCAATATGTAACTCCACAATTAGAAGGAATACTAGATGTGACATATGGGGTAATGGTGTATCAGGAACAAGTAATGCAAATAGTTAGAGATCTTGGAGGGTATTCCCTTGGAAGAAGTGACCTTGTGAGACGTGCCATGTCGAAGAAGAAACATAAGGTCATGGAAGAAGAGAGAAAAAACTTTGTTCATGGAATAGTAGATGAAGAGGGAAAGATTGTAGTACCTGGATGTATTCGAAATGGAATTACAGAAGAAGCAGCTAATAAGATATTTGATCAGATGATGGATTTTGCATCCTATGCTTTTAATAAGAGTCACGCTGCAGCTTATGCAGTAGTTGGATATCAAACAGCATATTTAATGTATTATTACCCAGCAGAATTTATAGCTGCCATGCTTAATAGTATAATGGGAAACAATGAAAAGGTAGCATACTACATTAGGTTTGCAGAAGAAATAGGAATAAAGGTACTTCCACCAGACATAAATGAAAGCTTTAGTAAGTTTACAGTACAAGGTAACACTATAAGATTTGGTCTTTCAGCTATAAAAAATGTTGGAGTAAATGTTATAGAATCAATAGTGGAAAGACGTAAGGAAAAAGGGAAATTTAAGAGCTTTAGCGATTTTTGTAACAAGATTGATTCTGGAGCAGTAAATAAGAGAGCTGTAGAGAGTCTTATAAAAGTTGGAGCTTTTGATAGTTTAGGAATATACAGATCTAAATTAATAGCTGTATTTGAGAAAATTTTAGATGGAATAAACAATGAAAGAAAGAGAAATGTCCCAGGACAAATAAGTCTATTTCAAGGAGCTGAGGATGAAGATAGTGCCTTTAAGATAGTTTATCCAGAAATTCAAGAATTTAATAAAAAGTATTTATTAGCTATGGAAAAAGAAATGACAGGAATATATTTATCAGGCCATCCACTAGATGATTATGAGAAGACTTTAAAACATGTAACCACTCATAAGATATCAGACTTAGTTTTAGCAGATACTTTAGAAGATGGAAGTACAGGTGTAGAAGGTCTTATTAGCGAGAGAGTTTCAAAGGTAAAGGATAAACAAAAAGTAATTTTAGGGGGACTTTTAACATCAGTTTCTAAAAAAATTACAAGAAATAATCAGGCTATGGCCTTTGCCACCTTAGAGGATTTATTTGGAACAATAGAACTAGTCATATTTCCAAAGACATTTTCAGCTTGTAGAGAATTTGTTGAGGAGGATGAAATAATCACTGTGGAAGGACGTATAGCCCTGGAAGAAGAAGAACAACCTAAAATATTATGTGAAAAAATATCGCCATTAGTTAAAGTGAGTGCAGATAAGATATATATAAGGGTTGAAGATGATAGCAAGCTAAATAGTGCAATGAAGCTTATAAGAGACAATTTTATGGGGGAATTTGGTTCAGCACCAACCTACTTATTTGCTGCTAATACGAAGAAAAAATATCTTATAAATAAAAATAGTTGGCTTAATAATGATTATGAAACTACATCTAAATTGAGAGAAATCTTTGGGGATGATAATATTAAAGTTTTAGAAGAATAAGGCTAATAATATAAGTTTTTTTGAAAATTCTGTCAACGATTTTTGACTTTGT